>JBGSHH010000056.1:0-12882 GCA_041752355.1 Pirellulaceae bacterium
GGCATGCGGTGATCGCGATTGAGTTCGCTCGGCTGCTGCAGCCACTTCGCGAAGAAGTCGGCCGGGCGCTTGTCGGCGATATGCGTGAGATTCCCACCCGAGAACAAGGTGTCGGTACCTAGTTCGCCAATTTGATGGCACGCCAAACAGCCCACGGTTTGCAGGACTTGCTGGCCTTTGGTCGCATCGCCGGTGCTGACCTTGCTCTCACGATCTGCCGTATCGCCGAGTAGCGAGGCGGTGATATGCGCAGCGTCTGTTGAGGAGAGCGCAGAAAAACGCGGATGGCGCTCGCGCTGTGCCTGCGCCAGGGATTCATTCTTCGGATCGAGAAACGCCAAGAGCCAAGCGCGGTTCAATTGACCGCTCAGGCGATCCAGGGCGGGCGCGGCCAGCGGCGCGGCTTCACCGGGGATTTGATGGCACGCAGCACAGCGCTGCGCGCGAGCGACTTCGCGACCACGCTCAAATGCGTTGGCGGCCGGAGTTGCTTGCTCCCCTTCATGCCACAACTGCCGCGCAGGCATGGGCTCCAGCGGAAAGCTCTCACTCGACCAATAAAGACGCACGCGCTGCGCTTCGTCCGTGCCGACATAACGCACGTCCAGTGGATGATAGTCATGTTCGAGTTTCAGCACCTCACTCGACAGCCACCCTAGCGTCGGTTGCTCGCCCGCGAGTACCTGCTGGCCAGCGAGGTTGATCGTGACCTTGCCTTGCAAATAAACATGCAGCCGATACTCGCCTGCGCCTTGCGTGAGGAACCGCCCTTGCCAATGAACAGCGAGCGGCCCGTGCGGAAAACGCGGATCCGGCGAGACGCCGTCCCAGGCCAGCGCAATAGTGGGATCGATGCGCGTAGCGGTGACATCACCGGGGCCGCGCAAGGTGGCGATCAAGCCAGGGCGAAAGGGATCGTCTTCATCGAACGCCTCTTGCGCCCCCAGAGGTGCGGCCAGCAGTGGCAATAAACAAGCCAGGCAGTACCCAACAGTGCGCATGATGCGATCCTCGACGGCGCTTACTTCTTGGTGTTCAATACCGTGTCCAGGATTTCGTTGAGTTCCTCGTCGCTGATTTGCATCGTCGCGGCAGCCACCGCGAAGAGATTCTTTTCGATCTCTGCCAGGTCGCCATCGACTGCCATCATCCGCACCATTTGGCTTAACAATTGGTGCCGTTCAAGCTTGGTGCCGGGAATGGAAACGTGCGCCCCAGGCGAAACAGCGAACTTCATCGCCTCGCCAAATTGCGTATCGGTGATCCCCCACCGCGATGCCCGCTTGGCGAGGAAGGAGATTTCTTCTTCGGTTATTTTCCCATCGGAAGCGGCCATCACCATCAGGTTTTTGAAGAACTCGAACGACTGCATAAGCTACTCACAAGCAAGAGGAAATCGTAAACCTTTAGTATAACTGCTCGCGAGGTCGAAAGAATCCTCCGGCAGCGGAAACCCGTGGGGTCGTCTTTTGCGAGTTTGATCCCTATTCTATCAGCAGTAGATTGCTCCTTGCCCCTTAACTTGGGATATGCCACTGTGACGTTGCCGTATGATGCCGTGCTGATTGTTTCTTTTGGTGGGCCGGAGAAACCGGACGATGTGCTGCCGTTTTTGGAAAACGTGCTGCGCGGCAAAAATGTTCCGCGCGAACGGATGCTGGCGGTAGCGGAACATTATCAGCATTTTGGTGGCGTTAGTCCGATCAACGCTCAGAATCGCGCGCTAATTCGCGCGCTCCAAGACGAACTCGCCGCGCATGGCCCGGCGCTGCCTGTGTATTGGGGGAATCGCAACTGGCATCCGATGCTCGCCGATACGTTGTGCGAGATGCGCGAGGCCGGCATTAAGCGGGCGATCGCGTTCTTTACTTCGTCGTTTAGCTCCTATTCTGGCTGTCGGCAATATCGCGAGAACATCCTGGCCGCGCAGGAAGCAGTTGGCGCTGGCGCACCGCAGGTCGATAAGCTCCGCGCATTCTACAATCACCCCGGCTTCATTGAGCCGATGATCGACCGAGTGCGCGACTCCTTATTGCAGATTCCGGTGGAGCGACGTGCCGGCGCGAAGTTGTTGTTCACGGCGCACAGTATTCCCCTGTCGATGGCTGACCATTGCAACTATGTGAAGCAACTGAACGAAGCGTGTCGCCTGGTTTCGGAAGGACTCGACGATCATCCGTGGCAACTGGTCTATCAAAGCCGGAGCGGTCCGTCGTCGCAGCCTTGGCTGGAGCCGGATGTGCTCGACGTGCTGAAAGCGACCGCCACCGAAGGGCATGTTAAGGATGTCGTGGTCTCGCCCATTGGCTTCATTTCCGATCACATGGAAGTGTTGTACGATTTGGATACCGAAGCCGTACAACTGGCGGAAGAACTAGGCTTGAATTTGATTCGCTCAGGTACGGTAGGAACGCATCCCCGCTTCGTCCAGATGATTCGCGAGTTAATCGTCGAACGGATCAGCGATCAGCCAGTGCGACTTTGCCTGGGGCAATACGGCCCCAATCCTGATGTCTGCCCCATCGATTGCTGCACCTATACGCCCCGCACCACCAACCCACAGCGTCCGCAACACTAACCCGAAGCGTCAGCGAGGCACACTAACCCGAAGCGTCAGCGAGGACGGAGTTATGCCTGCGCCGTCCCAGCGCCACGGAGATCGTTGGACGCCGCAGGCTCTTCGTAGGTTGGTACTCCTGTACCGACCTGGAGTTGGCGATCCAACGGATGGTACGATGCTACCGGGACGGATGAGGATATCCGTCCTACGAGGACCCTGCCCTTCCAGCCCGAAGCGTTAAAACGTCACCATGCACTACACGCCCCTTCGCCCCCTTGGTCAAACCGATATCCGCGTCTCGCCGGTGGCGATGGGATGCTGGCCGATCGCGGGCATGACGAGCCTGAATGTCAACGACACCGATAGTCTGGCGACCATCGCGGCTTGTTTGGAAGTCGGCATAAACTTCCTCGATACGGCTTATTGCTATGGAGCGCAGGGCGAGAGCGAGCAATTGATCGCACAGGCGTTGGGCGCACGGCGCGACGAAGTGGTGATCGCGACCAAGTGCGGTATCCACTGGGGAAGCGATGGCGTGCAAGTGAAGGATGGTCGCCCGGCAACGCTGCGGCGTGAATGCGAGGAAAGCTTGCGGCGACTGCGAACCGATCGTGTCGAACTGCTCTACCTGCATGCCCCCGATCCCCGCACGCCGGTCGAAGAATCGGCGGGCGAACTAAAGCGCCTATTGGAGGAAGGCAAGACACGTAGCGTCGGCGTTTCCAATTTTACGTTAGCGCAACTCCAGGCGTTTCATGCGGTCTGTCCGATCAGCGCATTTCAACCGCCGTATAACATGTTGCAACGCCAGATCGAGGAAGACACACTCCCTTGGTGTCGCACGCAAGGCGTTTCGACCATGGTGTATTGGCCGCTGATGAAAGGCTTGCTGGCCGGCAAGCTCGCGCGGGATCATGTCTTTGCCGCTGGTGATGGCAGAGCCAAGTATCCAATGTTTCAAGGCGAGGAGTGGCGGAAGAACAATGACTTCCTAGACGATCTGCGCCTCATCGCCGCCGAAGCCAAGCGATCGTTACCGGCACTGGTCATCAACTGGACCATCCATCAGCCTGGCATCACGGTCGCACTCTGCGGCGCAAAACGTCCTGAGCAAATCCGCGAATCGGCCGGCGCGCTAGGCTGGAAACTCACTCCCGCGCAGTTCGCCGCTATCGATGCCGCCTTGACGAAGCGTGGCACCGCGCAAGTTCGACCGGCGGTAAAGTCGTAGGCAAAATGTGTCGTTTGTGCTAGGCCGCGATTGTTTGATAGGCCCACCACAGAATCACGCCGACGCAGCCAAAGAGCGCGGCAGTGTAGAGCGTGACGACGATGGAGAGGAAGATCTTCATCGGCACGGAGAAGGCTTTGCTAATCCACAGCACCGGCAAGCCGAGAATGGCCATCACCAAGAACAGTAGCGCCAGCACGACCCAGGGATTGTCGACGGCATCGCGCCACGAAGGAGGCCGCTGGGGCGTGTTAGCGCTCGATGAGTTCATGTTCCGCCTGCGGTGTGGGAGCGGGAGAGTCGATCGGTGCGGCATGAAATCTGGCGGTTGCACAAGCGCCGAACTTGGCAAGCAATTGCTGGAGTCGTTCGCGATAGCTGAAGTACTCCACTTCCAACACGTGCCGCGGTGAATCGACAAACGCAATGCCTTGCGCCAAATCCGGTGCCGGCGTTTGCTTGAGTTTATCAAACCACTGTGCCTTGTCGGGCGCTTGCTGACGAGCGACGATCGATGCCGCCATCAACTGGGCCTGACGATCGACCAGACCCCAGAGCCCGCTGTTGGGCTGGATCAATCCCGCCACGAAGAAGTTGTCATATTGCGGATGAAAAGCGTTGAGAAACAATTTGGGGCGACCTTGTTCGTTCAAGATCAGTTGGCGATCGAGAAATGGAAAACTAATCTGATAGCCTATCGCCAGGACGATGAGATCGATCGGTAGTTCCGTCCCGTCGCGAAAACGAACGCGATCACCACATAAGCGTTCGACGTTCATCTGCACTTGAATGCGTCCATGACCGACGTAGTAGAGCAGCTGCGAATTCACGATCGGGTGCGTTTCAAACAGCTTGTGATCGGGCGCCGGCAGACCATAGCGCTGTGGGCGACCAAGTGCGATCCTGACCATGAAACCGCTGACCCAGCGCTGCAACCACAACGGCCAGCGCCAACGATGCATGTTTTCGCCACAGATATCGATCGGCCGTCCATGCAAGAACTTAGGCAGAAAGTGGTAGCCGCGTCGGAGCGAGAGATACGTCGTGTCCGCATGCTGCGCCGCTTCGACAGCGATATCGCAACCGGAATTACCGGCACCGACAACGAGCACGCGCTTGCCTTGCAACACTTCCGGCGTCTTGTAGTGGTGCGAGTGCAGAATCTGCCCATGAAACTCGCCTGGGAACGGATTGGGTAACGGCAGGTGATGATGCCCGTTGGCGACGACGACGCCACGATAATTCCGCGCTGATCCCCCCTCCGCTAGCATTACGCGCCACAGGTCGCCCATCGGCTCCACGCGCTCGACGGCGGTATTGAATTGGATGCGGTCGGCAACCTGAAAGTGGTGTGCGTACGCGCGCAAGTAATCGAGCGCTTGCCGATGACTGGGATACGGCGGGTATTCGACCGGCATCGGAAAATCCGTGAACTCCGTGAGCCGTTTAGAGGAAATTAAATGTGTCGAAGCGTAAACGCTGCTGGATGACTGTCCGTAATGCCAATTGCCCCCGAGGTCCGCTTCGCGCTCGAACCAATCAAAGGGAATTCCGCGCTGGGCGAAATTCTTGGCGACGGTTAATCCCGATGGCCCTGCCCCAATGAGGCAATACTTTTGCGATGTTTCGCTGGACATAGAGTTCGTTACCGATGACGGAGCGCAAAAACCGACAGGATCAGACGACAATTTACAAAACCTTTTCCGTTCTGGGGCGACTTACTGGCGTGTGTGGTGTTTGAATGTTGGCGACACACGTACATCGCTGTTGGTAATGATGTGTAGTGTCATCATGAAAGTGAAGAATACAGGAATTAACTGGTAATTTACGTTGGGCGTTCTTGACGCCGTGACGAGTGCCGCTAACAATAGAGCATGGGTGGTCGGAACAGAGAACCTCCATCCCACTCGCACGCCTCATAACTGTAGTAGCAGAAACAGGTTTTGACGACAGGCCATCCGCACGATTCGTTGGGTAAGCACGACCGAGAGCAAAACACTAACGGTCGCCTCTCTTCCCTAACACGAAATCAACGGCTTGCCGAATGCCAGTGAAAGTTACTACCACGCCTTGAAGATGCACGACGAAACCGGTTCGGCAACGAACAGGAAATTGTCGTGCGGACGGACAACGGGTCGCTAGGCAAACAGCGTCGCCTTGTCAGCCATGTTGGCTGAGGGGGCGGTAATACCCCAACGTCTGTTATCGGTAAACCAACCTGGCGGTGCTGGGAGCTAGCAAATTGCGAAGCCTTCCACAGCGTTACCGGTGCGCGCGTATCACTTGATGGATGTGAGGTTGAGAACTTATGAGAATGGCAAAAGCATCGTCTGCGGAGGAGTTCAAACTGTTAAGCAGTTTTGAAGCGGTCCGCAAAACATTACTCGATCAACGTTTCGCCGATCGTATGGAGAAGCCGCTCGCCTATTGGGCGCTTCCCAATGATCGTCGTCTACCGCTCGCCTTTTTGGGACGCACGCTCCATGACTTGCTGCGCACCCCTTTCGATCAACTCAGTGCCACCCCGGGCATTGGTCAAAAGAAAATCACGTCGCTGGTGAAGTTGCTGCATCGCGCCACCAACGACAACCCGCCCATGATTCCCTTTGGGGGAGAAGAACGTTCGTCGGCGACAACTCCCGAAGTGACTGCCGGCCCCGTTACCACCAGCAACAGCAAATTCGATCCGACGATCGTATCGGAAGTGCTGTGGTCGCAGTGGCGCGAAACGGTTCGTCGCCATCATGTCGAATCGGAATTGCTCGGTCGCGTCGCGCCGACGCTGCAAAACTTGCCGACCGTGATCTGGCATACACCGTTGAGTAAGTATCTGAACTACTCGGTGGCCGAGATTCGCGAACTCCGCACGCATGGCGAAAAACGCGTGCGGGCGGTACTGGAAATCTTTCACTCGCTGCACGAAGCGCTTTCGGGCGCTGGTCAGCCGGAACATCTTTCCCTGCGACTGACGCCCAAGTTCGTGCCGCTGGTCGAGGAATGGATTGCCGACGTCCTCTCGCATCCTGGCATCCCGACGCCAGAAGAGATGCGCGAGAAGTTAATTCAACCGCTGCTCGCCCAACTGGGAGTCGATGCAGGGGATGCGGTACGCGAACTAGCGGCCGGTCGCCTGGGCCTGGCAAGCGTTCCGCAAAGCGTGCGACAACAAGCGCGACGCATGGGCGTCACGCGGGCGCGGATCTATCAACTGCTCGACGACTGCAGCAAGGTCTTCGATGTGCGTTGGCCCGAAGGCAAGATGCAACTCGATGCGCTCGCCGCCAAATTCGCCAGCGAACAAGCGAATCCCGAAAAGTTGCGACTCTTCGAGGCGTTCCGCGAGTTGTTCTACCCCAGCAAGTATGCCGAGGTGAGCGACGTGGCCTACACGCCTTCGTGATTGTTGGCAACTTGCCCTGATTGAACGTCCACCAACCCTCGGTCAAAATGACCGAGGGTTTTTTTATTGGTCTCGAGCAAAGAAACGATGAAGTCCAGCGCCATCAAACACCCCCTGAATCTCGCCAGTCAGGATTTCATCACCAATCAACTGGCGTACTATCGCTGGCTGCGCGAGGAAGCGCCGGTGTATCGAGGGCGGATGAGCGTGTTGCGGCTGTGGTTCGTGTCGCGCTATGATGATTGTGTAGCGCTGCTCAAAGACGAGCGTTTTGTGCGCAATCGCACCACGGCGACCGGCGGCGGACGATTGCCTTTTCCGCTGCCCAAATCGACTTCGCTGCTAATCAAGAGCATGATCGTCGAGGACGGCGTGGAGCATCGGCGGTTGCGCAATCTGGTCCATCAAGCCTTTACGCCCTCTCGGCTACGCAAGCTGCAAGAACGGATCGAACGCCTGTCGCACGAATTGCTCGACCGCGTCGCGGACCAGTCGCAGGTCGACTTAATGACCGCGTACGCACGTCCGATTCCGGTGACGGTGATCGGCGAGATGGTGGGAGTCTCCGGCGACGACGTGCCGCTATTCGCCCGTTATATCCAGGCGCTGGCCACGGGATTTTCCGGCTGGCGCGTGCTGCGAGCGTTGTTCTGGGATTTGCCCCGCGCAGGCAAGTTCGCCCGTGAGTTGATTCGCCGGAAGCGAACGCACCCCGGCGATGACATTCTCACAGGCTTAATCGAAGCGGAAGAGAACGGCGATCAGCTTAGCGAAGACGAGCTAGTGGGCATGGTCTTTCTATTGATCATGGCGGGGCATGAAACGACCGTGCATCTGATTACCAATGCCGTGCAGACATTACTGACGCATCCCGACCAACTTCAGCGGCTCCAAGCGGAACCAACACTGCTGGAATCGGCAGTGGAAGAGATCATGCGTTTCAACGGACCTATTCACGCTACCAAGCCCGGCTATGCGCTGGAGGATGTGACGCTACATGGCGTGACGATTCCTCAAGGTGCCGCGGTGATGCCTTTGATCGGCGCGGCGAATCACGATCCAACCGCGTTTGAGAACCCCGAAACGTTCGACATCGCCCGCGCGCCCAACAAACATCTGGGCTTTGGCCACGGCATTCACTATTGCCTGGGCGCGCCGTTGGCGAGAATGGAAACACAAATCGCCTTGAGAACGCTCTTCGATCGCTATCCCAACTTGCGACTAGCGATCCCCGCTGAGAAACTCAAACTGCAATTCATGCCCGGCTGGCATCGGTACGAGTCGTTGCCGGTGCAGTGGCAGTAGTTCTTACTTTTTCTTCTGCTCAAATAGCCAGGCGAAAAACTTCGGATCGCGATAAGTCGCGGACCAGGAGTCGTGGCCCGTGTTGGGATATTCGGTGTACTTGGGTTCGGCACCAACGGCTTTGAGCGCCGCGACCATATCGCGCGAGCGCTGCGTTTTTACCGCCCCATCGCTATCGCCATGAAAGACCCAGATCGGCAATTTGGCGATTGTCTTGGCTTGCTCCACATCACCACCGCCGCAGATGGGCGCGGCGGCCGCGAAGTAATCGGGCCGGCGCACGATTGCGTCCCACGTGCCAAAGCCTCCCATCGACAGGCCGGTGACATAGATGCGTTTGTCGTCGATCGAAAATTCCTTCGGCAGGCTATCGAGTAAGGCAAAGGTCAACGCCAGCGACTTGGACGGTTCCTTGGTCGTCGTGTGTTTGTCGGCGCTCCACGGCACATCGACCCACTGCTGATTGTCGGGACATTGCGGCGCGATCACGAAGCAGGGGTACTTTTCGCGATTGGCGTCACTGGCGAAATCCTTCGCGCCATGCACCAACTGCTTGGCATTGTCGCCACCACGTTCGCCAGCGCCGTGCAAGAACAACACGACCGGATACTTCCGGTTAGCGTCGTAATCGAGCGGTTTAAGCAGGCGGTAGTTGAGTTCGCCTGCGTCGTTTTTGAAAACGCGTGCTTCGTACAGGTCTTTCACATCGGCGGCGGCCAGGGGTGATGTCATGATAGTCAACGTCACGAGGGCGAGAGGGAGTAAGCGGAGCATGGATTTACCTCGGCAGAAGGAAGAAGTCATGCCGCTTATAGTAGCCGCGCCAATCGCGCGAGGGAAGAGTTAGTGCCCATCCCGCTCCGCGTGATGTCGTTTGATGTGGCATTTCGCGGATGCACGGCAGACTCGCCACCGAATCCCTTCGCGAGACGCCACGTCGTAGCCAATCCGTTGGAGAAACTCCAGGCATCACGCGGAGTACTTTGTGTTCATCACGCTCCGCGTGATGCTGTTGACCTTCGCCATTTCGCGGATACACGCCAGACTCACCATCGAATCTCTTCGCGAGACTCTACTTCGTAGCTAACAAGATGGAAAATCACTAGACATCACGCGGAGCGTGATGAGTACTATGTGGCCATTTCACGGATACTCACCTGACTCACCATCGAATCTCTTCGCGAGACGCCACTGCGTAGCTAATCCGTTGGAGAATCGCCGGGCATCACGCGGAGTACTTTGTGTTCATCACGCTCCGCGTGATGCTGTTTGATTTACCATTTCATAGCTACGCGCCAGACTCGCCACCGAATCCCTTCGCGAGATGCTACTTCGTAGCTAATCCGTGGGAGAATCGTCAGGCATCACGCGGAGCGTGATGAGTACTATGTGGCCATTTCACGGATACTCACCTGACTCACCATCGAATCTCTTCGCGAGACTCCACTGCGTAGCTAATCCGTTGGAGAAACTCCAGGCATCACGCGGAGTACTTTGTGTTCATCACGCTCCGCGTGATGCTGTTTGATGTGCCGTTTCATGGCTACTCGCCAGACTTGCCACCGGATCTCTTCGCGAGACGCCACTTCGTAGCTAACAAGATGGAAAATCACTAGACATCACGCGGAGCGTGATGAGTACTATGTGGCCATTTCACGGATACTCACCGGACTCACCACCGGATCTCTTCGCGAGACACCACTTCGTAGCTATTACGTTGGAGAATCGCCAGGCATCACGCGGTGCGTGATGAGTACTAAAGTTTCCTCGCTAACGCTTCAGGTTCGTGTGACCGGTGCGTAGCGCTCTGAAATCAACATCCAGCGGCATCACGCGGAGCGTGATGAACACTTTGTCGGGCCGTGATGCCGCCGTGTTGGGCCTCTTTAGAGCGCCGCCTGTTTCCAGTTGCTGGGGAGACCGTAGCCGCTCTCGTCGAGTTGCTTGCTGACGCGATGCCCCAGGAATGCCTCGTCGCACAAACTGGCGATGGAGGGAACCACATGGTCAGGCTGATAGGCGAATTGCGTCAAGTCCTCACGCTTCGTACCGCCGGATAGCACCAACACCGTGCGATAGCCGAGCGAAACACCGCCAAGAATGTCCGTCTCCATCGTGTCGCCGATCATGGTGGTTTCGGCCGTCGTTAGTCCCAGTTCTTTGCGGGCCATTCGCATCATGACGGGACTCGGCTTGCCGACGCTGAACGCCTTCACGCCGGTGGCCGCTTCCAACATGGCGACCATCGCGCCGCAACCAGGGCGCGTGCCGTTAGCCGTCGGGCAGTTGGGATCGAGATTGGTCGCGATCAGTTTCGCTCCCTTGAAAATCATGTTCACCGCGGCATCGCAAGCTTCGATATTGAAGGTCCGCCCTTCACCGACGACGACATAGTTCGGATTGTCGTCCACAATCGAGTAGCCGTTGCGATGGAGCGCTTGCAGCAGGCCACCTTCGCCGATCACGAAGGCAGTACCTTGCGGATGCTGCGCCGCGAGAAAGCGGGCGGTCGCCATGGCGCACGTGAAGACGTGTCGTTCCTCGACATCGATCCCCATCCGCGCCAGTTTGGTCACCACGTCGCGCCGGGTCCAACGACTGTTGTTGGTCAAGAACGCGAACGGAATATCGCGCCGTTTCAGTTCGTCGATAAACCGATCGGCACCGGGGATCAACTCGCCTCCCCGATAAATCACACCATCCATGTCGATCAAAAATCCTTGCTTGGTCATGCTCATCTTTCCTGTCAGGCATGCCTTCGAGCGGTGGGCCGACATGGCCCCGCCCTGCGCTTTCCCAACGAAATCGCGAATCGCGCTCGACGCATGTAACGAACCCCAGTGGCAATTGACGTGCCGAGTCGCCCCATCACCCCCTCCTTGCAAGGGCCATTGTTCAAAACATGTACGATCTGACTGGGTTTTGGTGGGTCTTGGCAACCTCGGCAACTGCTAGCGTGCGCAAGGGTGAAGCATCCGATGCTGAGGGGTTGACCACGGCTAAAGGTGAGGGGGACATGAGGAGGCGCAAGTCGAGTGAGTTACGAATACTTTTACTTTCGTGAACGATTTTTTTCTGATTGAACGGTGGAGCCCCAAAACTGGCGGCGAAACGCGAATCCCGGAGTCATTTGCCTGGTACCTCACTGCGGCATCCCAATCCGGCACTCAAGCGCCCGATTCCCAGGTATTTTTCCCCTATTCGAACCTCATCGGCCAAAATTTCCTCTTTACCGGTTGACTCTCCCCCGCCTGGAGATAGATATTAAGCGGTGGGTTTGTTTAAGCCGATGAGGACGAATGAAACAATCGTGGCGGTACGTGGCCGTTGGATCTTGTTTCAGGTCCATGCCTGCAGGAAAGGGTGCCAGCAATCGAACGCATTACGACCAAGATCAATGAGCAGATTCGCGTCTCTCCGGTACGCGTGATCAGCGAGGATGGCCAGCAGTTAGGGGTAATTTCGACCAACGAGGCGCTCAACCGCGCGCGAGAAGTTGGTCTGGATTTGGTGGAAGTCGCTCCGACGGAGCGCCCGCCTGTTTGCCGCATCATGGACTTCGGCAAATACAAGTACGAGAAAAAGAAGAAGACGCATCAGCACGTCCATCAAACCAAGCTGAAGGAAATCCGTCTTCATCCCAAGACCGGCGATCACGACGTCGAGTTCAAGGTCCACCAAGCGATCGGTTTCTTGCAGCACAAAGACAAGGTCCAGGTCTCGGTGGTATTCAAGGGTCGCGAAATGGCGCATCCCGAGGAAGGTCGCAAAGTGCTCGAAGGGGTCGTGCAGAAGCTGCTCGAACACGGCAAGCTCGAATCGCCCATCTCGCAGCAAGGCAAGCGCATGATGTGTACGATCTCGCCGAAGTAGCCCTCGTTTGCAAACAGGCGGCTGCACGCAGGTCGGGTTTACTTTACCCGACCTTTTCTTTTTGAGTCGAACGAGGCCCCGTTCGACTCGGCCCGCGAAGTTTGCTCTCGTGAGAACCGTCACTTATCATGGCGGTAACCTCGCTTCCTGCTATTTCTCTCCCACCGCCGAGGCGTTGCCATGTCTTATTTCCAAATCGATGCTCGGCATTGCGGATTAGCATTGTTGCTGGTCTTTGCCGACTTCGTATGGGCGGCGGACAAGCTCCCGCTTCCCGAAGATGCAGCGCTCGACAAAGCAACGCAGGAAATTCGCGAGGTCTATCGAGCCGAATATGTCAAAGCAACCCGCGTCGATGCCAAGCAAGCGCTCGCCCAAAAGCTCTTCCAACTCGCATTCGATACTAAAGCGGATCCCACGACGCGCTACGCCGCGCTGAGAATTGGTCGCGATATCGCGGCGAGTGCCGGCGACGTGATCCTCACGCGGCAATTCTGCGATCGCTTGGCGGCG
>JBGSHH010000057.1:0-4464 GCA_041752355.1 Pirellulaceae bacterium
GCCTTGTCGATGATCCACTGGCTGACGAACGCCCCCTTGGCGCCATGCGCCCGGGCAACACCTGCGGTCTCGCCCAACTCGTGGTTCATCAACACGGTGAACGTGCCATCCCCGTTGTCGTAAGCACCCATCCCGTCCGGAATACCAACCATGCGGTAAGCTTCGTTCGTCGTTCCCGTCTCCGTTACCGCATCACCGACGGTGAGCAGCGCCTTGAAGCTGACGTCATTGGCCGATGGAACGAGGTACGTCTTCGGAACGTGAATGAGATCGTACCCTTCAGGCTCACCTTCGTTGGCGACGATCACTTTGGTGCCGTCTGGCGTGAAGGTGAGCATATCCGGCAGAACTCCGACCTCGACAGTGTTCAGCACAGCATGCGTTGTCGAATCGAGGAAAATCACTTTGCCAGCAGCGGAATTGAATGAGCTTTCCACGGCTGCTGCCACAATGCCGTTCTTGACGGCAACGCTATTGATGGCGGAACCATACGCGCTGAGATCGATCTGGGCGATCAGCACAGGCTTGGAGGGATCGTTGAAGTCGAGCACTTCCAGCGTGCTGGAGCCGTTGACGACGAACAACTTTTGCGTCAACGGATCGTGGGCGACGATCTCCGCGCCGACAGCGCTTTGATAGCGGCCGAGCAGTTTGAGCTCAATGTCTCGATCGATGACCGTGTCGTTGCGTACCGACAAGTTTTGAATCCGCTGGTCGAGCTCCGCGGGGGTATCGAAGTCGTTGAAGACCCGGTTGCTGCCGATCGGGAAGTTACCGCTGAGATAATTTTTCAGCGCGGCTTGCTCGCCAATTCCCGTGTTAGCCACACTGCCGATTTTGAAGGTGGGGAAGGGGTAACTGTCTCCGCCGCGGCCGTCATTGTCGCCGTCATCGATGAGAAATTGGAGCGTGACCACTTGCACGTGCCGATTAGGATCGCCGACAACCTGACCATCTTTCACGATCACATCGACGACATTGCCGTCGTCGTCGACAATCGTCAGGCTGCGGATGCGTTGACCTTCGGTCGTAACCGTTGCGACGCCCGTACCGGGATTGCCTGCGAGCACTTGCGACGGTTTGGTGGTGTCGAAGCTGAATTGGATGCCGCCGACTTGCGGGAACTGCCCCGGGGTCGCGCCGGGCGCCGTGGCCGCAACGCCGTGTTCGAGAATTCGCTTGAGATTGGCCGCTGAAATGGTGATGAGCGACAAAGCGTTGTTGAATCGCAGGCTGTTTTCGATATCAAGTTGCGAGACTTGGCCCGCCGACTTGCTGGCCGACGGATTGCCTGCCGTTGGCAGGAGTGCGCCGCTGTCGGAGTCGATGACCCCGATGGAGTCGCGAATGCCACCCCCGTTCTTGATGGAGACGCGCGTGTGGCTGCCGTTATAGGAAGCGGTCACCAGCTTGCGGACTTCGGCCAAATTGGCGTCCGCTGTGATGTTGCCGAGATTCGTCTCCTGCGTGCGAACTTCTGAGCGACGCCCTTCGAGATAGACGCCGGTTTGTCCAGCGAGGACGGCGTCTTTGCTATTAATGACGCCAGCCACGGCGTCGACAATCACCTTGACCTCTGCCCCCTTGGTGCCGGGCAGGAACGGGTCGACAAGGTTGCCCCACAAACGCTCGACGCCAGCGTCGTCGGTGGCATAGGCGCCGCTGTTAGCAGGCGACAGGCACTCCACCATCAGAATCCCGGTCGCATCGAAGTCGGCATTGAGGCGGCCCACATAGGTGAAGTTGCCGTCGGTGCTAACGATGGCGATGGGTTCGTTTGTCGCGCTCGTCGCGACGATTGGATACGCACCTTGAGCCACATCGCCAGGGCGGAGAATATCGTCCCCATCAGCCAGCCGCGTATCGGAGCCGCCGGCGATGATGATATCCACACCATCGAGCAGCGGCGCGAGCGCCAACTCGACGCTGAACTGCTGCAAATGGGAAACGAGAATGATCTTGTTGATGCCAAGCTGTTCCAACCGATCGACTTCCGCATTCACAATCGTTGCGAGCGCGGCCGTGTCTTCCGGATTGAGCGGCTGGATTCCCACACCTTGGCCTGGCGAGGAAATGCTGCGCAACAGTGGGGTGGTGAGGCCGATGACGCCAATCTTCTGATCAGCCACGGTAATGAATGTGCTGGGCGCGAGCTTGGGAGTCGCCTGCGCGCCAGCCACAGTCAGCGGGGCGACAAAGTCGGTATTCTCGCGAATAGGCGCATTGAGCGGCACATCCCAGGGGGCAAGCGAGGAATCGCCCGAGAAATCCAGATTGGCGCTGAGATAAGGGAACTGGGCACCTTGCCAGCGAAGCTCCGTGCCGGAAATTTCAGGTGCGATGGCGCTCGCTAAGACTGAAGTCTGCAAGTCGAACTCGTGATTGCCCAGCGCGGAAGCATCGAAGCCGATGACATTCATGATTTGAATATCGGCCCGCGCCACGCCTTCGCGCGCCGTTGGATTGCCGGTGCTATCGCGGAAAAGTTGACGCAGCGAACTATCGCCGGCCGCAGAAAGGAAAGGCCCTGGAATGAAGTTGTCGCCCGAGGAAAGCAAGATGGTGTTAGGCGACGACTCTTCGAGCTTCTGGACAACCGCGGCAAAGTTTGGCGCGTCCTCGACTGCCGAGAGACCCGCTTCCAAATCCGAAGCATGCAAGAGTTGCAGTGAAAAACCAGCGAGTAAGTCGCGCCGCTCAAGCGTATCGATTTGCAAACGGCGGCGATGATTGCGATTCTTATGTAACCTGGATCGTATCCGTGAAATGTTCTTGGACATCATTTCCTCATCAGTTAGGTGCAGGGCGGGGCGAGCTGATGGGGCAAAGAGTATCGTCCTATAATGATGAAATGATTTGCGATTTGTGTTTTCTAGATGTCGATATTTGTGGGTCTGAGTTGAGTTGGCAAGGCAGCGAATCATCAAGATGCGGCGAAGACTGTCAACGCCGAATCTCTCGATGGCTGGACATCGATACATTTACAGAATCGTCACGCAACGCTTACGTAAGAATAACGATGATCAGCGAGCATCTGTTCGCCTCATGCCTCTGGCTTTCGTTGCTTCTGCTGATGAACTAATTATGTCGAAGATGTATCGCCGTCTCGCGTTTGAGACCTTAGATTCACGCGTGTTGTTTCACGCAGCGCCAGCCGGCGAGCCGGCAGAGCCCTTGGCAAATTTTTCTCTGGTCGATGTCAATCCCAACTCGTCGTCGTTTAACCAGAGCGTATCACCGGCGCAGTATGAAGGACGCGTCAGTGCGTGGTTTTTCGCGTTCGCAAGTTGTACGTATTGCAAATCGCAGTTCGCCGCGCTAGACGCGATCACAGCGGAACTTGAGAATCTGCACCCGGTGCTCAAGATTGACGCCGTCGGTGTCAACGCACACGACAAGGCGTTCGCGAATCCGGCCTTCGTTGAAGATCGATCGCTTCCTTGGCTCCAAACTGAGGACAACAATGGCGATGGGAACTCAGATGCGTGGCAGTCCTGGGACGTCAACTTCCGCGATTTGGTAATTCGCGGTGGCGACGGCGAACGAATTGCAACCTTCAATCTTGCCACTCATGACCTGACTGAGTTCAATGCGGCCCAAGAACTCCGCGCGCTACTGGTCGACACGGCCATGGTACAGCAACGGCCATATCACAATGCGGGAACGCCTCTTGACATCGACGCGAATGGCTCGATCACGCCGCTGGACGCCTTGTTGGTGATTATCGAGTTGAATAGTCGGGGAGGCCGTAAGTTGGAACCGCCCACGGTTACCTCGATAGAAAGCTTCATCGATTCCAATGGCGACGGACTTGTTTCCCCCTTGGATGCCTTGTTGGTGATCAATCAGCTCAACAGTGCACTGGGCTACATTCCGTCAGGAGAACCGCTGCCCGACAAGAGTGCTGCTAACCCAAATCAATCGTCATCCGAGTGGTGTTACTTCACTTGGTTGGAATTGAACGACGATTGATGGAGACAACGCTATTTTTGCACAACTGTGTTTGCCTATCCGCAGAATGCTTTATGACTCGCAACAATAGGATATGTATCGCAATCACCGCTATCGGTACCTGCCCCATCCTATTCGACGCAAGTACCTTTGCTCGTTACGATCGCAGCCTGCGGTTGTGATATACAAATCCCAAGGCGGCGACGCCCCACAGTGCAAGCGAAACAGGTTCTGGAACTTCGGCGGGGTCGCCAGGACCCTGCGTTGGATCGGCGGCGGTGAATTGAAGGCGAACTTGTGCAAAGTCGCTCACATCATCCCCTAGGCCACTCCCAACTTGATTGCTGAAAGTAAAGAGAAAACCTAGGCTACCATCCGCGATGAGGGCCGCCAGATCGGCAAGTGGAATCTGAGCGGTAGCTGAAACTGGAACGTACTCGTTGCCTCGACCGTCCGAATGGTCCCAAACCTCTTCTCCCCATCGACTTGCAGAATTGATGACACTCGAGCGAG
>JBGSHH010000058.1:0-3069 GCA_041752355.1 Pirellulaceae bacterium
CAAAGGGAGCGCGAGTCCCCCGCTGCAAACTCCATCAGCACTTCGGCTCCGCGGTTACGTTCAACGGGTTTCTACGCCGCGTGCGTAAACTCCCACGAACCCTCATTGTCCATCCACGCGGCATAGAAACCTTAACGTTAGCGAGCTAGGGATGCCCTCTTCCGAGTATCAGCGTTGGTGGGATCAGTTCTCGCAGACAGGGAACATTTCTCCCCTTGCGCTGGGCATGTCGCGGCAGCGGCTTGCCGAACTGTTTGGGGAGCCGGATGATCATACGGCCGGGGCGTCTGTCCAGCGGTCTCCAATCTGGAAGTACGGGTCGCTGGAGTTTCACTTTGACGACGACGGGTCGTTGAACTTGATATACATGGACACGGCGGACGGAGTTGTGGTCAGCCTTCCGCGGCTAGCTCGCTAACCAAACACTGCACTGGACCGGGGCCACGACGGTCCTTGTGATTCGAACGCTGGTCGTCGGCCCCGGCCAGTGAATGTCGGTCCATTAGTCGATCATGACGAAGACGAGGCCCACGACCAGCGAGACGTTTGTTGACGATGATCTCAGGCCTCGTAACGATTCCCGTCGTCTATGCGATTTGACGGGAGTGGCGGCGCTGAAGTGCAACCATCGGCATTCCAACGCTGACCACAGTCAAGGCATTGCAACTGTCGCCGCACGCCACACGCAACCACTTCCTGCAGGCGGCGCAAGAAATGCCAGCGAGTTCTCGCGCATCGCCTGCGCTGCTAATAATCCGTCAACTGACGCGGCGGAAACGCCACGCGCAGCGCGTTGAGCACGGCGAGGACATCGATCACTTCTTGTGTCACCGCGCCGGCGACGGGTGGCAAGTAACCTAGCGACGCCAGGATCATGCCGATGATGCTGAGCGCCATGCCACCCACGGCGCTTTGCAAGGCGATCGAGCGCATGCGATGGCTGATGTGCAGTAGTTCATCGACGCGGCTGAGTTTGCTATTGAGTATCACCACGCCGGCGGCGGCTGTTGTCACTTCGCTCCCTTGACCAAAGGCGATGCCGACGGTGGCGGCCGTGAGCGCCGGCGCGTCGTTGATGCCATCCCCCATGAACACCGTCGGCGCGAGTTTCGTTTCGGCGCGCACAATCTCCAGCTTCTGCTCAGGCGATTGACTGGCATAGACTTCCGTGATGCCGACTTTCTCCGCCAGGTAGCGGACTTCCGATTCGCGATCGCCGGAGACGATCATCACCTTGGAGAAGTGATGCTTGGGCCCCAGATGCCGCACGAACTTGCCACCTTCTTTGCGCGGTTCGTCACGAAAACGTCCCACGCCAGCATAGCGATTGTCGATCAACACGACGCATTCCATGCCTGCGGTTTGCTCTGGCAACAGCGACAACTGCTCCGGCTGCTGTTGCGCCATTTTCTTGCGACTGGTGATTTGCACGGTCTGGCCATCGATCACGCCGCGCAAACCTTCGCCGGGGCGTTCGCTGATTTCGCTCGGCTCGATGAGCTTAATTTGTTTCGCCTGGGCTGCATTCAGAATCGCTTCCGCGAGCGGATGTTTCGAGAAGCGCTCCAGGCTGGCCGCAAGTTGCAGCACGCGCGTGGCGTCTTGGTTCTCGGCCGGCAACATCTCGGTGAGATGCGGCTCGCCATACGTCAGCGTGCCGGTTTTATCGAAGATCGCCGTGCGGCAACTATTGATGCGTTCCAGGACGACCGGATCCTTGATGATGATGCTCCGCCGCGCCGCCAGCGAGATTGCCCCGATGATGGCGACCGGGATCGCGATCAACAGCGGACAGGGAGTCGCCACCACCAGCACCGCCAGAAAGCGCTGTGGTTCGCCACTAATTAGCCCCGCCACCACCGCAATCGCCACCGCCAGCGGTGTGTAGAACGCGCCGAGTTGATCCCCCAAGCGGCGCAGCTGCGGGCGTTCTTGCTCGGACGCCTGCATCACTTGCATGATTTTAGAATAGCGCGAATCGACCGGCAGTTTGTCGGCGCGAATCGTCAGGGTCGCTTCGCTATTGATCGCGCCGGACAGCACGTCGGAGCCAGGCGTTTTCTCGATGATGTACGGCTCGCCGGTGAGATACGACTCATCCATCGCGCCGCGCCCTTCCACCACCACGCCATCGACAGGGCAGATATCGTGCGGAAACACGACGAGCAAATCACCGATCGCCACCTGATCCAGTTCGATATCGACCGTCTGGCCCGCTTGCTTGCGATGCGCCGTTCTCGGCATCCGCTTGGCGAGCGCCGCCAGCACCGACGAGGCGCTGCGCACGGCATACGCTTCTAGCGCTTCGCCGCCTGAGAGCATCAGCACGACGATGGTGCCAGCCAGGTATTCACCCAAGATTACCGATGTGACAATCGAAATGCCGGCCAGCAAATCGGAGCCAAACTCACGACGCAGCATTTTGATCGCGAGTTCCAACACCAGCGGCGTGCCCCCCAGGGCGAGCGCGATCCAGAGGGGCCAATTCGCGATCTGCTCCGACTGCGAGAACGCGAAGCGCAGCAGCAAATACAACACAATTGCCACGATCGCCAAGGCGGCGATGGCGAGTTGTTTGATTTGCTCGATTTGGGCAGGCGAGATGCCCGTGGACTTATCCATCGTCACGATTTGAGCGGGCGGGACGCCCGCGCTCCGAAACGCTCTTAGCGTTGGGTTTCTTTATCGAGCAACTGCGTATTGGAAACGCTGTTTCCCCACGTGTCGAATTGGTCGAGCGTCCAAACGACTTTCTTCGTCTTAGGTTCCAGTTCGATCAACAGCGGTTGCTTGGGACCAGCGTGGCAGTTGCCGATCATGTAGTTGCCGTTGGGCAACACCTCGAGTGTCGTGACCCAGGCCAGCGTGATGTTTGGCAAATCCTTTTGCTCGATCTTCCACACGATCTTCTTCTCCGGCGTGACTTCGAGCACGCTGTGCCCATTGCCGGTAGAGATGAGCGTGTTGCCATTCTTCAGTCGCACCGCCGCGAACGTTTGATTGCCGAACGCTTCCGGACCATGACCGCCGGCCCGCGGCTTGTCGAACAACGGAATATCGAACGTCCAA
>JBGSHH010000059.1:0-1970 GCA_041752355.1 Pirellulaceae bacterium
GCGGATCAGGTGAAGTCGGCTGACGACAATTATGCGCTCGCGCGATACATTGGCCGCGAAACGGCGGCCCTGCTGCAAGACAATCAACTGACCGCGGCACAATCGCTGACCGAACTGGGACTGGCAACCGCGAAGAAAGCCAAGGATCCGGACCTCGTCAAGCAATGGTCGCGACGCCAAACTCAACTGAAGGAACGACAACAAGCGTGGACCAAGTCGCAAGCCGCGCTGGAAGTGTTGAAAACGAATCCCGGTGATGCCAGCGCGAACGACGAGGCAGGCAAGTACGCTTGCTGCTTTCAACACGATTGGACTCGTGGCCTCTCCATGTTGGCATTGGGAAACGATAAGGACCTGGCACCACTCGCCGAGAAAGAACTGCGCGGTGTGTCGGCTCCCGGGGATAAACTCGCGTTGGCCGATAGCTGGTACGACACGGGCATGACGCGTTCGGAAGTGGAGAAACTCGCGCTGCAACAACACGCCGCCAAGTTATATCGTGAAATCTTGCCGACTTTGCAAGCGTTGACGCTGCGCCGCGTCGAAAAGCGATTGGAAGAAATCGCGACGGCAGCCAGCCCCTTCGTAAAAGACGAATGGGTCGAGATTCTGGACTATGTGCAATTACCTAAGCACATCGTCGAGAACCAGTGGCAGCGCGAAGGGCTGTCGATCGTCTCGCTTCAAAACGAGCATTGCAAAACGTTTCGCATCCCTGTGGAGATCAACGGCAATTACGAGATGAGGATCAAGGCCACTAAGGCCATAGGACTGGAAACCCTGGCATTTAGCCTGTCCCATCCGGTGAATAAATGCCAGTTTGTCCTGAATTACGGCAATGTGTCGGGGGTCAATCTCGTCAATCAAGCCGGGATGGATTCTGATCGCAATACATCGCGTACCGAAACCAAGCCACACGCCGATGGACGCACGTTTCAATTTGCGATCCAAGTCGAAACCCGCGGCGATCAGGCGGTGATCAGCTCGACGTTTGAGAACATCCGGTTCACCAGATGGGCCGGCCCGATTGCCGCACTCAGCCCCGCTCAACCCGAATGGAATCCCTCGATCCACGTTCGCCAATGTGGACAAGGCGCTGCTGTACACAGCGTCCAACTTAAGCTTAAATCAGGCGCTGCGTGGCTCGTGGACTAACGCCGCAGATCAATCGCCATCGTGGGATTGCTGGCAACGGGCAGCAGCGGAGTATACTGGCGTTGCAAGGCACCATGTGCCCCGCCAAACGGATAGAACGCGAAACCGAGATACGCATCCACGGTGCCGCTATCGGCAGGCGTGATGAAGTTGGCTTCACCAAACAGCGCGACGCGATCCCCTAGCGGCACTTGCAGCCGCGCGCCATAGACAAAGCAGTTGTCCAGCGGCGCGCTCGCTGGAAAAACAAACACATCGGTGCCGTGACCATCGGCCACGCCTGCCCAGCAAGTGGTCTCGGCGTAGTTCTCCCAAGTATGCCGCCAGTAGACGTTCGCTTGATTGATCGGGCGTAACGTTGCCGATTGTCCCGCGAAGGTGCCGGTATCGCCGTTGTCGCGGATCGCATACCACACTCCGATTTCGTTGTGCGGTCCGCATTCATAGCCAACCATTCCGCGCCACTGACCGAAGTCGAAGTTCTGATAATAGTTCTGCGCTTGATAGTCGTAGCCGATTGCCCATTTCAAGCCTGCATCCGTGCGTTGGAACAACGCCAGCGTGGTGAAGCTTTGAAACAACTCGCTCGTGCCATCCAGTGCTTCCACGACTTGCACGGCGTTGGCGGAATAGCTGATCGCGCTGCCAATTTGCAGACCGAGGTTGTGCTCTTGCCACAGCGGCAGGCCGTAATTGAGCGCGAAGCGTCCACCCATGTGCGCATTCACGCCCCAATCCTGCGGTTGCTTCGAACCATCCAGTCCCAGGAAAACCGAGAGATTGTCCCAGTGATTCTCGGGGCAACAAGCGCACGC
>JBGSHH010000060.1:0-6654 GCA_041752355.1 Pirellulaceae bacterium
GACCAGCGTCTCGCGCGATGGAGAACCGGGTGCGACATGCAAGGCGTACTCCGCGATGATGGCGTTGTATTCGAACACCGCATTGTTGAAGTTCGCTCGTTGGCGGGCCATCATGCGCTGCACCTCGACCAAATTCGTCACCGTCGCTTCGCCTGTGGAAACAGCCTCAGCAGTAGCTTGCAAGGCTTGCTGCGCGGCCATGAAGGCCTCGGCCTGCGAACGGACGTCTTTTAAGTGGTAGGGGAGTGCGCGATCGAGGCGGCGGAGGCCACTGGGGGCGGCGCGTTCGCCAAAGAGCGTATTGAATTGCGTGCGATATTCGCTCACCAGCGGCACATCGCTAGGCAAAGGCTGCGCGTCGGCGTCCGCCAGCAGCGCGGCATCGACAAGTTCGTTCTGCGCGGTGATGAATTCGAGTTCCGCACGCCGCACGGCAGCTTCGCAGGCCATCTGCGCTGCTCCCAGCGTGGCTTTGTCGTGCTGCGCCATTTGTCGCACGTTCACGCCATTGACGAGCGCCTGATCATCGATTGCCCCATGATACGCGGCCACTTTCGTCACCAACTTCCAGTAGGTTTGCACCGCTTTGATGCGTTGGCTCGTGTTGGTGGTGCGTTCAAAGACCTGGACGAGCGCAAGGGGCTGGCCTGGGAGTTCGTGTTGAGCGCGCGATTGCAATGATTGGCCGAGCAGCATTTCCGCCATGGGACTGGATGCTTCCGTCGGCGTCGTCACTGGAGGAGCGGCGGCCCGGGACGCGCTAGAAGCCACTCGCGGGCTAAGCGTGCGCGCGGCGGGTGTGGACGGGGCGTCGCCTCCGCTAAACCGTGTCGCTGTGTCGGTGCGAGGACGAATACCACTACTACCAAATCCCGCTGGCGGCGCGGCAACGGTGTTGTTGGTGGGGGCTGGTTCTTGGGCAACGATCGGTGAGGTGGAAGGCCGCACGAAACCGCCGAAATTGCCGCGACCCGGCGTCGTGACTGGTGGCGCGGCGACCGCGGAACCATCGTTGACGGGATATGAATTATTGGGGGCAGCAGGGGCCGCTGGCACCCCCAGCGTGCGCCGCGCGCTAGGTTCTCCGTATTGCGCGAACAGCGCAGTAGGGAGGAGTAAACCGCCTACGATGAACCAACCAAACGTCTTTCGCATTTCGCACCTCCTTGTGCGCCGCATAGCGTGCCAGGATTGAGCGATAGCGTCAAGATGAAATAGTGCTGCTAGCAATCGTCGTTGCTTTGTCCCCGGTTCAAACGAAGTCTAGCCTGTGAGAAGTCCGCGATCCATCCGCGACGGAATTGCCGTCTTGTTCGCGGGGCAACAACGACAATGTGGCATTAGGCGGCTGCTTCAAGGAACGGATCTTGGCCGAGTTGCGTTTGGCGGTCGCGACGGTCGCGCTCGAATTCAAGTAGTCGCTGACGTCCACGGAAGTGTTCGCGTTCGATTCTGGCCTGCCCTTGATGAAAGACTTTGGCATAGCGCTGCCAGCCATCAGGGCGTTGTTGGCCGATCTCTCTCAGTCGTTCGGCCCGTTTCGCACCCCAGCCAGCAGTGAGGATATTGTCGTCCAAAGCGAGGAAGATGCGATAGCTACCGGGATCGCCTTGGCGCCCGCAGCGACCGATGAGTTGCCGATCGATACGGGCCGATTCATGCAATTCCGAAAGGATGACATGCAAGCCGCCGAGTTCGCTTACGCCCCTACCGAGTTGGATGTCGGTGCCACGACCCGCCATGTTGGTCGCGACGGTGATGCGACCCCGCTCGCCAGCCGTAGCGATGATTCTCGCTTCCTCCGCGATGTGCCGCGCATTGAGCACACGATGTTCCAAGTCGCCGGCGGTGAGCAATTTCGACAGATGCTCCGATTTGTCGACCGATCGCGTGCCGATCAGAACCGGTCGCCCGGTGCGATGTATTTTGGCGACCTCCGCGACAATCGCAGCCCATTTGGCATCGCGATCGCCAAAGACGAGTTCTGGCAACTGCACCCGCCGCGGAGGACGATGGGTCGGAATCACCGCGACTGGTGTACGGTAGATGCTACTCAGTTCGTTAGCAGAGTTGGCGGCGGTGCCGGTCATGCCTGCCAGTCGCTCGTAACGCAGCATATAGTCTTGGATTGTGATTCGCGCTGCATCACCTGTCTTGAGGCTGATATCGACTTCCTCGCGGGCTTCAATCGCCTGATGAATGCCATCACGCCAACGACGTCCTTCGGCCAAACGACCGGTAAACTCATCGACGATGACGACTTCACCCTCTCGAACGAGGTAATGCCGATCGCGTAGGTAGTCGCGTGCGGCGCGGATAGCCAGTTCCAGATGCTGATACAGATCGAGCAGCGGCGCATCGACGGGCAGGTCCGTCGGCTGGACCGATTGCGAAGTGCGACCGCTGGCCAACTCGCGTACGCGTCGCCGGCCCTGGGGAGTCAGCACGATCGCGTTGGTACGCGGTTTGACTTCGTAGTGTTTATCGACAGACAACTCTCCTGCGCTTTCAGCGGCCCAACGATACATGGTCTTGGTTTGGGCTTCTTTTTCGCCCGGGAGCGCGCTCACGACCAGCGGCGTGCGGGCTTCATCGATCATGCTGCTGTCGGCTTCATCCACGAGCATAGAATAAAGCGGTCGTTGCACAAGCGAAGGGTGCGAGTTGGTCAGGCCGTCTTCGTCCGCCGTCATCAATCGCAGGCGATTGGATGCGCCCTCCGAGGATTGCGCCAATAGCAAGCGATCTCGCAAGAAATCGAAGCCAAATTCCTTTGCCGTGCCGTAAGTGATATCGCAGGCATAGGCAGATTGGCGCGCGTCACGTGGCGTGGCGGCGGCGATTGAACCGACAGTCAAGCCGAGCAATGTGAATAGCGGCCGTACGATATCGGCATCGCGCATCGCCAGGTAATCATTCGCCGTGGCCAGATGCGCGCCGCGCCCCGCAAGTGCCGCCAGATAGAGTGGCAGCGAGGCGGTCAGCGTCTTTCCTTCTCCGGTTTGCATTTCGATCACATGCCCAAAGTGCAACGCCGCGCCGCCGATGAGTTGCACGTCGAAATGTTCCATACCAAGGGCGCGCTTGGCTGCTTCGCGCGCATGGGCAAATGCTTCGTTCAGCAAGCGATCGAGCGGTTCGCCCGTTTGTGCGCGATATCGTAATGCCAGACTGCTACGTCTAAGATCGCTATCAGAAAGCCTTGAGAGTTGCTGCTGTTGCTTCACAATGAGCGGCATGCGCGAGGCGTAGCTGGCGAGTCGTCGGCGCGTGGAAAGCCGATCGATCCAGCCAGTGAAGTTGCCTAGCGCTATCATCGTCCACGCCAAGGATCAGCGGTCGAGGCCCCGCCGTAGTTCACAGGCGGATAGGCAGGCGTAGCAGGGGGGGCGCCGTAGTTGTAGGGCGGCGGTGGATAGGTCGTGGGTGGCACGGTGGCGGTTTGCGTGTTCGAAGTGATTTCCGGCAAGTTTGGATTGTTGGTGTTTACGAACGGGTTGGGTGTTTTGACGGTGGTCAAAATCGTCTGCGGATTGACCGTGCTATTGGAATTTGGAGTGCTGTTGCCGATAGCCGCAGGCTTGGTGACCGGTTGCCAGTTGGCGGTTGTCGCGCCGGTGGGGGCGAAGCTCACGGCGTTGTTCGTGGCAGGATTGGCTTGGCCGAAACCAACTGGCGGAATCGTTCCAGGCGGCGTACTGGTCGGAGCGCCGTAAGTAGGCGGAATGTATGGTGTCGCTGGTGGTTGATAATAGGTATTGGGAGGCTGACCAACCCCAGGCGGTGGAACGCGCGCAGGACCATTGCAGCCCAGCAACACAAACATTCCAAGCAAAATGGCTAGTCGCCAGTCCATGGCATCGCCCTTAGTTACGCTTCATTTCATGCGCCAGCAACGCTATCGGCGCGGGATAGCCCGCCGGCTATCTTCAGGCGGCGGAAGAGTAACGAGAAACAGCGCGTATGCCAAGTGCAGTTGCACGCAAACGAGGATGGTACACGAGCATGCGGTCACTAGCACGCGTCGCTCACATGCCAACGTTGTGGACAACGACCGACCCTGTCGATGCCTGTTAGTGAATTGGTCGGATGGCGAAATGACAAATCATTCCAGCCACTTGAGGCCAACGATGCCGATGACGACGAGTAAGGCGAAAAGAACTCGGCGAGGGTCGGTGGATTCCTCGAACATTAACATGCCACAAGTGGCCGCGCCGATCGCCCCGATGCCTGTCCACACCAGATAGCTGGTGCCCAGCGAAAGATCCTTCATGGCTCTCATCAGTAGCAGAAAACTACCAATGCTGAGGGTGAATGCCAGCAGCGTCGGCCAGTAGCGCGGATGTTTTACCGCCAGTTTCAACGACACCGCCCAGGCCACTTCCAGCAAGCCTGCCAAAACAAGATAGATCCAGGCCATGATACCGAATTCCTTGACGAAAACGTCACGCAGGGTGCGCTTGCATTTTGGGCAACTTGAAGTGCTCTCGCATGTCGGCGGCAGCATTCAGAAAGCGATCGATATCTTCATCGCGATGATTCGCATTGACTTGAATTCGTAGCAAGCCTTCGGTGATCGGGACGGCGGGATAAGTCGCCGACTGCGCGTAAAAACCACAATCGAACAAAAACTTGCCTGCGAAGAATGTCTTCTCGATATCGCCAATCAAGATGGAGACAATCGCGCCGGCATCGCCGAACACCACGAACCCGAGTTCACGCAAGCCTTGTGTGAGTCGCGCAATCTTGCGGTGCAGCGTCGCGAGCAACGCTTCGCCTTCGGGCGAATCAAGCAACTCACAGGCGGCAAGTACGCCCGCGAGATAAGGGGCTGGCACCGGGCCACCGAAGATGAACGTACTCGAATTGATCTTAAGGATCCGTTTGAGTTCGGTATCGCAGGTAATGAAGGCGCCCATGCAGGAGAAGGCTTTGCTGAGCGAACCGACCATGAGAACGTGTTCGAGCGAACCGAGCACCTTGTGGGCCGCGCCGCGACCGCGCGAGCCAACGACGCCTGTGCCATGCGCATCGTCGACATACAGCACGCCGCCAAGTTCACGCGTAGTTGCTTCCAGTTCGGCCAGCGGCGCGATCTTGCCGGTCATACTATAAATGCCATCAACGGCCACAACCAGACCTTTGTAGTCGTTCTCTTTATTCACTAGTGTCCGCAAGGTCTCGGCGTTGCACGGTGAGAGTTCGCGCAGTATCGCGCCGTTGGCTTGTGCGATTTTCGCACCTTCTTGAATGCTATCGTGTGAGAGGCGATCGACGACTAGCAATGTTCCCTTCCCCGCGACCGCAGGCACCAATCCAACATTCGCCAATGTCACGCTGGTGGACAACAGCGTATCGGGCACGCCGAGCCATTTGGCCAACCGATGTTCGACTTCTGTACACAGGGCGACTGACCAAAAGGCGCGGGAGGCTCCGTTGTGCGATCCCCAGCGCGGGAGCGCGTCGCGAATAGCGGACTGAATCCGTTCGTCACGATCGAGACCGAGAAAACTGTCGGAGCCGAAGTTAATAACGTTCTTCGTGCCGATTCGCATTCGCCGTTGATCGTCGATCTCGTCGACATCGAAGTCTTTGAGATGCACCTCGCTGTAACGATCAAGAAATGACAACGCGAGCTTCGTGACTTTGTCGCGCTTGAGTCGAGCCTTGAGCGGTTCCCAGCAATTGCCGTCCCTACGCGCCGTGGTCTGGCGGTGCGTCGTGGGATCCGTTGCGAAGGGATTCGTTTCGCTCGGCTGTGGATCGCCATCCACTTCGCGAAAATTCATGGGTGTTGCTCCAAAGGGTGTGAATGCCTAATGTAACTCAAGCAATTCAAAAGGAAAGCGCGAACGACCCGATGACTACCTCCCCCCCGCCCTCAAAAAATGAACAGAACGCTCTGGCACCGCGGCCGGGGTGGAATCAAGGCGGAATCTGGATGGGGGCGAGTTTCGGAGGACTCTGGCGAATTGCGCGGCAATATCGTTTTCAGGTCGCTCCGCGATATTGGTTGGACTTTAGTTTCGATAGTTGCGCTGCAGCAATCAACAGCGCGCTGAGTGGTTGTGAGTCGCTGCTGTGGGGCCATCGATTAAGTGCAATGGAATTGCCGACCGATCCGGTGTTTGTGCTGGGACACTGGCGAACAGGTACGACGCTGTTGCATGAACTGCTCGCCCTCGATCCTCGCCATCGCGCGCCGACCACGTATGAGTGTTTGCTGCCATCGCACTTTTTGTTGACGGATCGTTGGCTGCGACCGTGGACCGAGTTCGCGCTCCCCAAGACGCGCGGCTTCGATAATGTCTCCGTCACATGGACTAAGCCGCAGGAGGACGAACTTGCCATGGCGCTACTCGGACAAGGTTCGCCTTACACCAGCATTGCGTTTCCCAACGCCGAGCGTGTGGATCATGCGTATCTCGATTTGGATGAACTGACGGAAGAAGAACAGGAACGTTGGCGGAATTGCTGGACGCGCTTTCTTAAGCGATTGCTGGCTCTTCGTCCAGGTCGACTGATCATCAAGTCACCAACGCATACCTGCCGCGTGCCGATGTTGCTCAAGGTTTTTCCGCAAGCCAAGTTTGTTTATGTGGTGCGCGATCCGACGCCGGTTTATTTGTCCACGATCAAACTATGGCGAACGCT
>JBGSHH010000061.1:0-2545 GCA_041752355.1 Pirellulaceae bacterium
TTGCCCAGCGTCGAGAACATCACGCGCCAAACTAAAGCGGCCACTGCAGGATGAACAATGCAAATCATCGAGCGGCTGATCGACGGCAATCTCGAATGGCTCGCGACAAAGGGGACAGCGAATTTTGAGCGAACGGGAAAGATGGCGACTGACGTGACGCCGCACAAAGGCGACCGTTTCCGTCACCACGACTTCTTGATCGACCGATACCGCTTCCTTGGCTTGCTCGCGCGCTTGATTTATCAATCTTAACTTCCGCAATTCGGAAGCAAGTTCAGGGAGCAAATCTTGGTGCTGTTGGCAGAGGGCCTCGTCGCTCAGTTCTTCACCTGCCGCGCGTCGAACCAGAGCATCATCCACCACGCGACGCAGTAAAGCGTCCCGTCCCAGCGGAGTATCGACAGAAGGCCGATCGATCATGTGGCGAAGGCTCTTAAGCCTGCGGTTCTACGTAATTTAAATCCGTGTGACTGGAAGCGAGAAGAACGCTTACAGCGCTCCCTCTTCCCACGGTCCCGTAATCGCCAGGGTAATGCCAGGAACCTGAATATTGACAAACATCCATTTACCATCAGGCGTAAACGTCGCGCCAGCCCATTCTTGTTCTGCAAAGTTACCCTTAATGCCAAACACGGGCTTCGTGATGCGACAGTTGTTCTCCGCAAATGGGAAAAGCTGCCCTTGCGGCGTGAGCCCTAGCACGCGCTGGGGATGTGCGCCGCCGTTTTCACAAAGCAACATGCCGCCGCGCGTACTCACCGTGAGATTGTCAGGATAGTCGAGAATCTTGATGCCAGGCGAGTCGTAGACCAAGCGCAACTTGCTTGACTGCGGATGATACTCCCAAACCTGGCCGGCTTTCTTTGTGCCGCCACTGGTGGCGGTGAAGTAAATGTTGCCTTGGCCATACCAGGCACCTTCCAAGCGCGCGAATGTCGTGCCCCCCAAGCGTTTACCTTGCGTGAAGCAGCCCTGCTCCTCAAAAAGCGCGGTCGCATGGGCCAATTCCGGCTTGGCGATCTCGACCCACGAACAGTTAAACTCCTTCGTTCCACTCTTGGATTTGAATCGCAGATCAGGTTCCCCATCGACTTTGAGCATTTCGAGCTTGCCCCCGGCCGCCAGCTTGCCCGGCTGCTTGGGCGTGAAGCGAAAGAGCCCTGCTTTGTCCTTGTCTTCGGTCTCATAAACTTGCCCCGTCATCGGATCGATGGCGACAGCTTCGTGTCGAAAGCGCCCCATCGCTTTAAGTGGCTCCGCATTGGAAACACCTTCCGCTGGCACCTCAAATATCCAACCGTGTGTTTCGTCAAAGCCTTTGGTCAATTTCGGCAACAGCGATTCTTCGGGGCCATTTGTCGCTTCCTCGCACGTTAGCCAAGTCCCCCAAGGCGTCAATCCGCCAGCGCAATTACGCACCGTGCCGGAAAGACTTACCCAACTCTTCACGAGCTTGCCTTGCGCGGTATCGAAGACCAGATTCGTGCATCCGCCCCGCGCCCGCGGATCGTAGCTTTGCTCGACCGCTCCCATCGGCTTACCATTGCCATCGATTTCGTGGTTCCGCACCAGCGTCACCAAGTCGCCCTCGGTCTTCACCACCGCCATCCCATCGTGAGCGCCCGGCGTTTTGCGGCCATCGTCGAGTTTTGTGCCGGTCCAACCAAACGAGAGGTAGCGAAAACTTGGCGGCAACTGAATGAGCGGCAAGCCCGTCGTCTCATCCTTCACAGGCGACAATTCGCCATAGCCGACGGACGTAGATTTCGCGCCGCGAGCGTAACCAGCAGTGGCGGCCAGTCCCGACAGTGCGGCAGCGCTCTGGTGCAGGAAGACGCGACGATCGAATTGAGATCTAGACATGTTGCACTCCAAACGGCATGGCAGGCGAAGAGGAACCACGGCGGGAATCATTATGATAGCGGCAATGCAGGCTATTTTCGATGCACAAAAGGCATAATCCGTCCCGCTGGGTTGGGCTATTTCCTCCGCAAACGACGGGCAAACGTGACCACCGTGCCTGCCACGCGATCGCCGATCCGCTGCCGATGTTTGCTCGATACGATGCAAATTGCGGCAGGCACTGCGCCTAGCAACAGCGGGTTGACCTCCAGAAGGCGATAGGCAGTGCGAATGGCCACTTGCTTCCAGGTGCAACGACGGCCGTCAAGTTGTGCCACCGCCAGTCGCATGATGAATTTGCCCGGCGTTCGCGCGAAGAATCCTTCGAAGACGAAAAAGTAGCCAATGTAGACGCTTACAATCACCACGATGTGCAAAGTCAGCAGATTCTCCGGCGTCAGCTTGGCGGCAACCAGCGACAGAATCAGGGCAAACGTCCCGTCAAACATCGCCGCAACGACCCGCGATACGTTGGTGCCGCTCGTGGAGACGATGTCCTCGTCGCTATCATCGTGGCTGCCGACGACTTTGTCCGGCGGTTCATAGGGATTCGTCTGTGACATGCGTGTGTAGCCAATCATGCGAGGTTGGTCAAACGAACACTGCTCGTGCTAGTGTACTTGGATCGGCCCTTGCCGTCTTG
>JBGSHH010000062.1:0-12926 GCA_041752355.1 Pirellulaceae bacterium
CCATCGCCAGGCCGATCGCGATTCGCCCGCCGACGATGGCGCTGCGTCTTTTCGGGGCTGGATGCCCCAAGAATGGTCGCACTTCCCGCAGCAATTCCAACGCCTCCCTGCGAGCGTGATAGCGCACCTGCAATTGCGGCACGGTGCCATGTTGTGTCAGGCGACTTTCCAGGCCGACCTCGTTGAGAAACTCCTGGCCGCGACCGAGATTTATGCTCCGAGATTCGCTGGCGACGGTGATCCAGCTTTGATTCTGCCGATCCGCAGCAATCTCCGGTGATTTGATCTGCGATGGCTGCGCATTGTGAATATTCTTCAGCGTGTGCTGAATCTCGCCCAACGACCGTGCAGGCTTTCCCGTCAAAGGTTCGCCTTCGGGCGGTAGCCCAAACGACTCCCACGGTTCGCCATGGGGCATGAGCGGGCCATCGACGGCGTAGCGGGATAGCAGAAAGTGGTAGACCCGCATGTACGCGCGACGCAGCCAACGGGTTTGCGAAGTAGGACTCGCCGCCGCTTCGCACTCAGCTAGCTGCTGCCGCCAATATTGTCGGCGTGTGAGTAACTGACCCATGGAATCCACTCACCCAGGGGAAGAGCTGCCACCAATTTTATTCTATCGTCGTATGGTTCTGGTTGCCAATTCAATTGCTAGCTCATCTGCCAGTTAGCTAGCAGCAATTGGCCGAGTGACGCCCGTCAATTGGTCTGGCCTTGGCCGGTTGGTTTTTCTATGATCGCGCGGCTAGAGGAGTCAGGTGAGTTCGCCAAGGATGCGCGAACCACCCTTGCGTTAGGGATCGTCAAGGAGGACGAACGTGAACAACCTGAAAACCGCGCTGATGGTGGTGCTGCTCTTGGGCGCGCTTTATGGAGCGTATCAATTCCTCAATCAACGCGATGTTCCTCCGCCGCCGGAAGTTCGCCTGCAAGAGGCGCAAGGGATCGCGCCGCCGATGATCGAATTCGGCACGCCCATGGGTTCGGATACGGGGCCGGTCATGATTCCCTCGGCGGATGCCGCACCACCGGAATTGGTTTCCCCTGCCGATCTTTCGACCACTAGCCCCACTGGACGATTAAGCCCGCCATCGTTCGCCGTCATTCCTCCGCCGCTGGAAACTCCGCCGACGCCCGAACAGGCTGATCCTCGTACCGCAGGCGAGACGAATGCCACGGGGGCCGAGAACGTCGCCTATGACGATCCTGCCTCCGGACGAAACACAGCGACGACGCTAGCGACAACGCAAGCCGATCCCGCCGATTCGATCACCGGCGTTCAACCCAATCCATTCTATCGTCCCGATAAGTCCGAAAACCGCACTGGCCGACCCAGCCGACAAATTACGCGACAAGCTTTTGAGCGGGCTTGGAACGAAGCCCACGATCAAGTCGAGCGGGGTAAGTTCGTGGAAGCGCTCGGCGCGCTCAGCGCCTACTACAATAACCCGGATCTGACTCCAGAAGAGAACAAGCAGTTGCTCCGTACCTTGGATTCCTTGGCGGGCCGCGTGATCTATTCCACCGAGCACTATCTGACCGAGGCGCATGTCGTGCGAACGGACGAAACGCTGATGGACGTGGCGGAAAAATACAACGTCCCCTATCAGTTGTTGCAAAACATCAATGGCGTGCGCGATCCGCTGATTCTGCTGCCCAAGTCCAAGCTCAAAATCGTGCCGGGTCCGTTTCGCGCGGATGTCAATCTATCGACCGGCGAGTTGGCGCTCTTCGTTGACAAGTACTACGCGGGTCGGTTTCCAGTCAGTGTCGGGCAAGATCCGACGCCACCTGTCGGCGAATACTCGGTTAAGTCCAAACGCGATGGCAAGGACTACTATCTGGCCAATGGCCGTACCATTCCCGAACGCCATCCTTCCAATCCTTATGGGCAGATATGGCTCGACCTGGGCCGGGAAGTCTGTTTGCACGGCAGCGCGGAGCGCGAAGTATCGCCGGAACTTGGCTGCATCAGCCTCAGTCCCATCGATGCGGCGGATGTCTTCGGCATTTTGTCGGTCGGATCCAAAGTGACCATCACGCGTTGATCGGTTGCGCGACTCCCCTGGAAAGAAGAGCAGTGCGATCGGCAGTCCGGTCGCGCGTTCCTTGCCGATTGTAGGGGCGGATGGTCTGCATTGGCGCGTTTAGCGCGTGCGGCACGCTCACACTTTGCGGTGAACCGTCCCCGCTCCCTACCCCTAGCGCGACCTACGGTTCAACATGCCCCGAGGGAGGGCATCATCCTTGAACCGTGGTCGCCGCGTTGTGCGGCGGGGAATGGCGCTCCATGTCTGTAGCAAAATCCACCGACCCGATGCTGCTGGCCCCCTGTGGCTTGCAGGGCAAAGTATCGCGCGCCACGTTCTTGTTCTGCGCTGCGACCGCCATCGTGGCGCTGGCCACATCGGCCTTCATCTTGCATCGATCCGAGCGCGCCAAGTGGAAACTCGACCTGCATGTGCAGCACACGCGACTAGCCCATGCCATTGAGATGGATGCCTTGCAATGTCGCCGTTGGGAGCAAGAGTACTTCTTGCAACTGGACGATCGCGTGCAACGACAGGCACCGCTACAGCAGTGGTTCGTCTCCGATCAGGCCTTGGAGCGATCTCTGGCCGCGCTTGCGGAGACACCACTGACGGATGATGAACAGCAACTGCTGGTCGCCTGTCGCACGGCGACGTCTCACTATCGTCGGGCCTTTGCCGCCATCGTGGGTGAAATCGAGCGCGGCGTGCTCAAGACGCCCCAATCGGCAAGCGACGCGCTGCTGGCGCTCATTGACGACAAACAAGATGCCACCAGCCTCGCTCACGACATAGCGCACTATAACTTTGCCGAATTGACGAATAATGAAGTGAAACTGGCCAACAGTCTTCGCGGGACGGCGTTCGCCATCGGCATGGCATTGGGAGCGATGATCGCGACGGTATGGGCGTGGAAGTTCTGGTTCTATCGCGCGATCATCGCGCGCGTCGCCCGACTCACGCAAGCCGTCGTTGATTTTTCCGATGGCGATTTTTCCCGTCGCATTGAAGACCAAGGCCGTGACGAGCTCGGCCTGATCGCCAGTCAGTTCAATAGTATGGCGCGGAATTTGGATACACAACATCGCGAACTGTTGGCCGCCAAAGAAGCCGCCGACGCTTCCAACGAATCCAAAACGGAATTCCTGGCCAACATCTCGCACGAATTGCGTACGCCGCTCCATGGCATCATCAGTTTCACCCGGTTTGGCATCGACGAATCTCAGGCCGAAGGTCGCGCACAACTCGCCGGCTATTTCGATACGATCGGCAAGTGCGGAGATTCTCTGCTCAACCTGGTCAATGACTTGCTCGATTTGGCCAAACTCGAAGCGGGTCGCATGAAGCTGGACTTTGAGAAGCACAGTCTCGCGGCGGTAATCGCGGTCGTGGTTGATGAGTTTCATTCGCTGTGCTCGGAACGCGATCTAAAGATCATCTTCAATCCTCCGGACGAAGATCCCGAGATCCTGCTCGATTTCGAACGCATCAAGCAAGTCGTACGCAATCTGCTCAGTAATGCCGTGAAATTCTCGCCCCGCGGCGGCGAGATTCATGTGGAAATGACCTGCAGCGCAGGCGATGCCCAAGTCTCCGTGATCGATCAAGGACCAGGCATTCCGCCGGACGAACTCGAACTGATCTTCGACAAGTTCGTGCAATCCAGCAAAACGAAGTCGGGCAGCGGCGGCACCGGTTTGGGATTGGCGATCTGTCGGCAGATTATCACGGGGCATCGTGGCCGAATCTGGGCCAAGAATAGTCGTCAGCAGGGCGCCGTGTTGCGTTTTGAACTACCGCTTTGCGAAGTGGAGGAAAGCGCGCATCCGGTAGAACTCTGTGCCGCAGGTAGCTTGGAACAAGTGTGTTAATCAGACGGAAGTGTGTCATGCAAAAAAAGAATCGAATCCTGCTCGTCGATGATAGCCCGCTGAATATTCAGATTCTGCAAAAGCTGTTGCGGGACGACTATGAACTGGCGATTGCGACCGAAGGCGAAACGGCGCTGCAAAAAGTGCGCGAGTTCTCGCCTGATGTGGTATTGCTCGACATCATGATGCCGGGTCTCAATGGTTACGAAGTTTGCGAGCAAATCAAGCGCGGCCCTTGTGGTCCGTTCACGCAAGTCATTCTGATCAGCGGCAAGGCCTCCCCTACCGAACGCCTGCGCGGCTATCAGGCGATGGCCGACGACTACATCGTTAAGCCGTTTGAGCACAGCGAACTCACTTCCAAGGTTAAGGTCCACTTTCGCTTGCGCGATGCGCAGACCCAGCTGTGGGAAGCCAACGCCCTCATTCAGCAATACAATGAACAGTTGGAAGAGATCGTGAACGAACGCTCCGCGCAAGTCATCGCCACGCAGGACCTGGCAATGTTCGCGCTGGCGGAATTGGCGGAAACTCGCGATCCCGAAACGGGACAACACCTGCATCGCATGCGGGCCTATACCCAGCGTTTGGCCGAAGAGCTTGCGGAAAATGGGCCCTACGCGCACGAGGTCGATCAGAAGTTTCTCGACGATCTCTATCGCGCTTCGCCGCTACACGATATTGGCAAAGTCGGCGTACCCGACGCCGTGTTGCTCAAGCCGGGAAAGTTGACGCCTGCCGAGTTCGATTTAATGAAGCAGCACGTCGCCCACGGCGCGACGACGCTCGAGCGCGCCGCCAGTCATGCAGGTGGTGGGCAGTTTCTCACGATGGCGGCACAGGTCGCCCGCTATCACCACGAGCGCTTCGACGGTCGCGGCTATTTGGAAGGCCTTCAGGGGACGGAGATTCCACTTTGCGCCCGCATTGTAGCCTTGGCTGATGTTTACGACGCGCTAACGACCGCCCGCGTTTATAAGCCGTCGATGCCGAGCGAACAAGCGCGCGACATGATCGTGAAGGACACCGGCACGCACTTCGATCCGGTTGTCGTGGATGCGTTCATCGCTTGCTTCGATGACTTTCAACGCATTCGGCTGGAACTCGACGCCCTGCCGCTCGCTGGGCCAGTATTTGCCGCGGCGCCTTAGAACCTACGATTCACCTGGAACTGCACTTCCGAATCGAAGAAACGTTGATCGGGGCGATCGCCTATCGGGAACACGCCCGCCACGCGGAAAGTGGTGGTGTTTGCGACCTCAAATTGCAGCGCCACGGTGCCGTTGGTGATGTCTTGTCGATTGAACGGATTGGAAATGAGGATTTGCGTCCCTTGCCCTGGGTCCACGGCGAAGATGCGATCGCTATTCTGAATGGTCGTGGTGTAGTGAATTTCGCCCAGGAGCGCGACGCCGGTGAGTCGCTCGGCGTAGATGTTGTGATAGAGCCAGCCACCTACCGCGAAGTCGAGATACATCAAGTTCTGATCGTTGAGATATCCGAGAGAATTGGTCGTGTTGCCGTCGTTCATCAGGACTTCGTTGCCGCTGGTGGCCAGATCGATCTGCCAAAAGCCTTGGACGAAGAAGACGTCATCCAACGCAGTGGCGAAGCCCACGAACGGCAGGAAATGGACGGCATCGTTTTGGAAGGCGAGTTGCGTGGCACCCACCCGTCCGTCGAAATCGCTCCCCGTGGGGAAGTCCATACCCAAGCCAGCGGCGACCGAGGTGTTCTCATCGACATAAAGCAGATTCTTTAAAATCACCGCCAGATTGCCGATGTTGCCCCCATTGGCACCGAACGCCGGCGTTTCCGCATTGAAGGCGCTATTAAACGGCATCCGCACTTCGCACGACCAGAGGTCATCGAAGAACATCTTTTCGACCCCCAGCGTGTAACGATCGATGGGGCCTTGATTGATGAGCGTCGCGCCCGGTGGCACGATCGGTGTTTCTTGAATCGCCAGCGCGTTCTCGAAATGGTTATACATGAAGAATACGCGATCGCTCGGCAACGCCTTATTGTTTTCGCCGATCTTCACCCGCCGACTGCCGCCGGCGCTGGGAATGTCAAAGCCGCCCACGCTGATGCTGTTCTGTCCCGAGGGCGTATCTTGGGCTTGCACGCGACCGCTAGTAATGAACACATCGCCGAACATGTTCGGCACGCTCGCCAAACGAATGTTCGCTTGTTGCGTGCCGCGATAGCTGGGGCGACGAGAGGTGGGGCGCGGCGGCGTGGTCGCCGGACTCATATCTTCCGCCGGTTGCTGCATCGCCGTAAGCGCCACTGGCGCGCTGTCGCCATCATCGTTGGAGAAGTACGCCGATTCCGCGGACGAAGTTGCTTCATCCGCGCTAGCGGCATCATCGTCGGCATAAAGAGGTGAGGTGACCGCTAGCAACATGCACCACGCCGATCCATATCGCGTCCAGGTTCCCCAATTCCAGTTGCTGCGCATGCTCATCCGCCTCCTCTGATAAAGGGCGCGCAAAATGCGCCCTAGGATCGTGGTATCGGCTATGCCGATTTATGGGGATGAAGCGATTTGCGGGAAAAGACGAGGTATAACGGCGTGAAAGTGCTAGCAGTCGCTACTTCGGCGGCGTTTCCTTAGTCGCTTGCAATTCTTCCAAGGCGTCCATGGTCTCATTCCATTGAAAGAGGAATTCACCATCGTTGGGGTATTGCTCGCAAAGCGCTTTCAGAATGCGTTGCGATTCCGCCAGTTGCTGATTGGCCTGCGTCTTATCGCCGGCTATTGCTTGCCGTTGCGCTAATTCGCGCAGCATAACCCCGTAATCGCGCTGATAGCGCGGCGTGTTGGGAAAGTCCCGCACCAGTGGTGCCAAGATGCTGCGGGCCGTTTGAAATGCCGCCAGCGCCGCGACATTGTTGGATTGCTCCGTTTCCAGGATCCCCAAGTTCATATACAACCCCGCCTGCTCGAATTGAAAATCAGGGACGTTGGGGTTATTGCGAGCAAGTGTCACGAGGCGATCAATGGCTTGTTGGTACCATCCACGCGCGGCCGCGGGGTCGGTTTGACTTTTGAGATCGCCGAGAACACGGAGGCTGAGTGTCAGGGCTTTTTGGTTATCGTGGTTGGCCGGATCATCATCAACCAGCGATTGAAATGTGCTGACCGCTTGGCGAAAGTTCTGTTCCGCCGTCGCGAAGTTTTCAGCGCCGTAGTCAAGCGTTCCCATATTGAATGCCGCTTTGGCCAAATCGCGCCGCAGTTTGGGATTGCGAGGATCGCTCTTGATGGCGGCCTGACGAATCACCTGCGCGCGATCGAACTCCATGCGGGCTTTTTTCAGATCGCCTTGGTTCTGATGAGAGATGCCGATGTTCATGTAGGTGTTCGCCAACAGGCGTTGAAATTCGCTCTCTTGCGGTTGTGCCTCGGCTAATTTCTCGCGCACTTGGGCGGCGGACAAGAGTCGTTCCCGCGCGAGCGTATACGACTTGGTGCGCACCATGGCAATGCCCAAGGCATTGAGCGTGTTGCCGTAATCCTCCAGGCGATGGATATTCGACGGCGCGGCCGCCAAGAGCGATTGCTGCATTGCCTCGGCCATTTCGTACGAGGGGATCGCCTTGTCGGGTGACTCCAAGAGCTCCGTGATGAGTCCGATACGGTAGTACGCCGCCGCCAGTTCATCTTGCACGAGCGGATCGTTGCCGCGTTGCTCGAGAAAACGTTGGTAGTAGTCGAGTGCGAGTTCCAGTAAATCTTTACGTAGTGGTTGCAGGCCATCCTGCTTGAGCAGCGTATCCTCGCTCACAACGGTGAGATACTTGTTGACCACATCGATCGCTTCGCGCAAACTCTCCTCGCTCTTGGCGAGCGCTTGCGACGTTTTGACATACGCCACCGACGCGGATGCGGCGGCGACGATCAAAAACAGAATCGAGGTGGCAATAGCCGTTGCCGTGTAGGGATATCGCTTGCACATTCTCCAGACGCGTGCGATGCGTCCAATCGGCCGCGCCTTGATCGGCTCGCCTAGTAGAAAGCGATTGAGTTCCTCCGCTAGTTCCTGACTCGTGGCGTAGCGTTTGGTTGGCTCCTTCTGCAGGCATTTGAGGCAAATCGTTTCGAGATCTTTCGGAACACTAGGGTTCACCAAGCGCGGCGAAACCGGTTCCATCTCGATCACCTGCCGCACGGTTTCAAAAGGGGACGCGGCCCGAAACGGAGGGCGACCGGTAAGCAATTCATAGAGGATCGCGCCCGTGGAATAGATATCGCTCCACGCTCCCACACGATCGCCATCGCCAGCGGCTTGTTCCGGCGGCATGTAGCTTGGTGTGCCAATGATCGCGCCTGACATCGTCAGTTGCGATTGATTGGAAACTTGCTTCGCTAAACCGAAATCGGTGATCAGGGGGCGCAGTTGCTTATCGATGAGGATATTCGAGGGCTTCAAGTCGCGATGGACAATGCCCCGATCGTGCGCAAACTGCATCGTCTCGGCGATGGTCTTCACATAGCGCGCGGCGCTATCGGCCGTGAATGTGCTATCGCGCACCATCGCGCCCAAGCTTTGCCCTTCGATGTAATCCATCGAGAAGAAGTGCTGTCCGTTGACGATGCCAATGTCGTGGATGGCGACAATGTTGGGGTGCGTCAGCGCGGCGGCGGCTTCGGCTTCGGCGATGAAACGATCGACATCGGTCTGATCGGCGAACTGCCCGGCCAGGATCATCTTGAGCGCTACGACGCGATTGAGCTTGCGCTGCCGCGCCTTATAGACAATCCCCATGCCTCCCTTGGCGATCGGTTCGATGAGTTGATAGTCGCCAAACGACGCGCCGTGCGCAATCGCGCCTGTCGGCGTCGCTTGATTGACCGCTTGCTGATAGGCCTTGGCTTGCGGATCGTTGGGGTCGAGCGTGGCGTCTTGCGGCGTGGCATCCTGCGGAGGCGCGATCGTCTCATCTTGTGGTGGTGCGGCGGGATAATCGACGGTGGGGGTCAGATGCTTCGCCGCGATAACCACGCGCGGAGGTGCCGGCCCAGTTGGAAGGGGCGGCTCCGTGTCTTCCACAGGGCGAAGCGGCGCATCGGGATCGAGCGTTTGTCCCGCGCCGCCATCCGTACCCGCGCTAGCATCCGCTGGAGGAACCGGCGGCGTCGCGCCGGGGGATGGCACGATACCGGTCTTGTCGCCACGCACGATCAGCGTTGCTTCCTCGGTGTGAAATCCAGGCTGTTTTTTGGCAGGCATGACTTATTTCACTTCGTCTCCAGCGCATAAACTGGATCGAACTCGGCAGAGGGTGTCGCCAGGCGAGCTTCCGCTTTGTGCGCCAGCAACATCGTGGGGACATCGCCGACATAACCGCGCTCTTCCATATCGCGGCAGACCCGTAAACACGCCGCCGCGTTATCCTGTTCGTACAACAACAGAGCCTGTTCGTAAAGAGCTTTCAAGCCGTGCCACTGGCTGCTGGCATCGTGCGGCGATAGCTCATACAGATCGACCGGACCGATCATGCCCGTTAAACGAGCACGGCAAACTCGCCGCGTTTCATACTTCGCAGGCAAAACATAATGCGTCGCTTCGGTGACGAGACAAGGAACGCCGAGCACCTTGGTCGCCGCTTCCACGCGACTGGTGAGATTCACGGCATGTCCGCGCGGGCCATACTTTAGCCGGCGTTTACTACCGGCGTTGCCCACCTGCGAAAACCCCGTGTTAATGCCGATTCCGAGCCGAATCAGCCCTCCCAAGCGTTCCGCCCAGGTGACATTGATCGCTGGCATTTCGTCCTGCATGGCCCGCGCTGCTTGCACCGCCATCTCGGCATGGTTGCGCACTTCGGTCGGCGCATTCCACATGGCCGCCAGGCCATCGCCGTAGTAATCGATTACGACACCACGATGGTCCATGATCTGATTGGTGAGCCGGTCGAGAATATCGGAGAGCAGGTGATAGGTGGTGCTGGCACCAATGCGTTCAGAAATTCGCGAAAAACCGCGCAAGTCCGCGAACAGGATCGTAATTTCGCGCTCTTGCGCCGCCAGTACGCCGGGATCGCGCGCGAGCGCTTCGGCGAGTTCCGGCGAGAAGAACTGCTCGAATTGAATCCTCGCTCTCGCGGCTTCCGCTTCGCTTTCCAGGCGCGATAGCCCCGCGCTGACTGCGCCTGCGAGCAACTGCACGAACTGTGCTTCCAGGGGTTGAATCCCGCGCGGTCCAGCGGCCATGCGCAAGTCGCGCGAGCCGAACACGGCACCAATAACTTGATCCTCGGCATCAAAAATTGGCGAAGCCACCACGGCTTCGACCTCCGCCAGACTTTGCATCTCCCCGCCATCGGCGAACGATTGAAAGTAGGTCCGTCGCTGCGTGACGACTTGACTCAGTACACGACTGCTGTAGCGGGGCACACGTTTACTGAGCGGCGTATGATGGGCGATCACTTCCCAGTCCGCCCCGCGACGCAAGATGACCATGCCTTGATCGAGACCAACAAGTTCCACCACGGCGCGCGCGGTCTCCAGATAGAACTCGCCAGAACCAGCGGCGGCGCGTTGGACGCTGAGCAGCCGCGCGAACCATTCGGCCAATGTATCGGCGGAGGGAGATTTGCCGACATCGCGCAATTGCGACTGAATCGAAATCGGCGATACGGTGCGATTCATGCGCGATAGCGACTGCATCGAAGAATCGAGCGACGGCGCTTCATCAGGAATGACGCCGATATCGAGCGATGTATAACCGAAGTTCAAGCGGATGGGTGCCACCAGCGCCCGCGATTCTTGGCTGTTGAGTTCCGTGCCATCGGAGACGGTGATGACGGTGGAGCCGAGATTCTCGACTTGCACGTCGCCCGAGGGAAGTTCTTTGACCAGAAGTTGGTCACGCGAAGTGAAGCGATCTTCGACGACAACGCGCGGAATCTCACGTTCCGGTCCGCGACCGAATTCTAGCGGCCCGGAAGCGTGCTGAATGGTCCGTCGCTGCCGCTCGTTCGCGAGCGTGAAAATCAGCATGGCTACGCTCCTGGGAATCCGTACCGCGCATCGACTCGCAGCGCCGCGTCGTGCGGACACATCGTGACACAGGCGGGACCGGTCGCCAGCGAACTGCACAAATCGCAAACGACCGCTTGTTGATCGACTTGCTTCACTGATACCGAATTGTCGCCGCCGAGCGACAACTGCCGCGTGGCCGGCGAAAGCTGCAACTCCAACACACGATCGCCTGGTTGTACGGAAGGCTGCACCAGCACGGCCAGTGTGTTCGTACCGCGTCGCAAGGCGGTGGCGGGAATAAGTGCTTCGTAACGGAGTTTACGATTTTCGCCACGGCGTTGCGCTTCCTCCGCAGTCACTGTCAGCAATTGGCCATTGAGCCAGACTTCCGCCGCCGAGCCTTGTGTGAGGAACGTCAGTTGATGCTGGCGATCGGGGCTGAGGCTGTCGCGTTGGGCATCGAAGCTGTAACGGAAGCAAACGGGCTGTTCCAAGGTCGCGCCGCTCAGCGGCTTGCCAAACGTCCCCAGGAGCGACTGTAACTCCAGATTCCAATCGAAGGGCCCCATCCCCATCGGCCAGGCATGGTCTTTGAAACCAGTTGCCTGCCAAGACGTGTCAGGTAGGGCGCTCTGCGGAGCCACACGCCAGCCAATCGCCTTGAGGGGCACAAGTCCCAAATCGTGCATCTGGATTGAATCGTAGGGACACTGATCGGCGCATAGTCCGCAACCGATGCACCAATCGCGAATGAGTATCTGTCCATCGTCGCCACGCTGAATCGAGCCGACGGGACAGCCAATCATGCAAGCGGGATTAAGGCAATTGCGACAGGCGGAGGGAACCAGATAGCGGTCGAAACGCGGGCCATCCAGATAGAGCCGCGAACGCTGATCGTCGTGCGTGTTGATGCAAGCGGTCACGCAATCGCCACAGCGCGTGCATCGATCGAGATCGATCAAGAGCAGCTTTTGCCCTTGAATCAGGCCAAGTTGCTGAAAGTCGGGTGAGGCCGTGATGGCCTGTGAGGCGTCCCAGGCCGGTTGTTGGCGAATCGTCCGAGCTCGCTGTTGGCGCTGGTCGATAAGCGTTTCCACACGCTTGCGCAACAGCGGCGAGCGCTCGATAAAATGCCGGAAGAGATCGGCGCCAATGCGCACTAAATCGACCGGTACGCTGCTCCGCTTGGGATCGGGGGGATGGTCGTAAGCGACGCATGTCGAACTGCGCGGTTGCGCACGCAACACTCCGATCTCGCCAAACACATCCCCGCGCGACAAGTACGCCAACACGCGCGGTGGACCTTGTTGCGGACGCGGCTTCAAACAACCCGGGAGCAGTTGATCCAAGACGACGCGGCCCAAACCACGAACTTCTAGATCGCTCCATTCCTTTTTGATGCCGGCCGCTCCTTGAGGACACATGCGTGCTTGCTCGGTTGCGGCGGGCTTTGCCAACACAGTTTGTAAGGGCTTCGCCGCCAACCACTCGCGGTCGCGCGTGCAGCGATTGAGATCGTGCAAGAGTGCAACTCGCCACTTGCTATGGGAGTTGGCGGGATCCTCGGCCAAGGTGGCCAGCGCTTCGCGCGTGTTGTCACTCAGTGCCCGCCACAGATGAATTTCCGGCGAAATGACGGGGACAGCCGCCTTGGCTTTCATCGCCGCCAGGGGATCGGCCGATTTGCCTTGGACCGGCGGGGCGGCTGCTTTCGCCGCGGGTGGCTGCTCGGCCACCGTGGCCAATGATGCATTGGCACTGGCAAAGTTGCGCAGTCCGGCGATAAGTTGGGGCCAATCGATAACATCATCGGGATGCAACGCGACATGTGTATCGGTGACGACTTGCACCAGGCCGCTTCGAATCAGATAGACACTGTCGGAAGGATCACCTTGGTCGAAGATCACTTGCCCTGGCTCAGCGCGGACCAGTTCGGCGTGCTCGCGCAAAAACGCGAGTTCGTCGTCACTCAGTCCCGCGAGGATGTCCAGTCGCTTGAGGTGATTGGCCAGCACGCGCTCACGGTACATA
>JBGSHH010000063.1:0-2274 GCA_041752355.1 Pirellulaceae bacterium
GCGGCCGGAGCTGTGCCTCGCGCGGCGGATGCCGCCACGTTCCAAATGCTGGCAGTCATGCCTGCGGAAATCATCGCGAAGCTCCGCGGCGAGACAACGCAGCTGCGCGTGGTAGCGCACTGGTCCGATGGCACGCGCGAAGATGTCACGCCGCTCTGCCGCTTTCAGACCAACGACGCCTCCATCGCCGAAGTAAGTGCGAGCGGAGTCGTCACGGCGCTCGGTTCCGGCGAGACCCACATCGTGGCGTTCTACGATAACGGCGTCGCGCCCGTCTCTGTGCTGTTGCCGTACGCATCATCGAGCAAGACCAACGACCTCGCCGCCACAACTTCGATCGACCAGCACATCACCACCAAGCTGCACAAGCTGGGCCTCGCGCTTTCGCCCCGTTGCACGGACGCGGAGTTTCTCCGCCGTGCGAGTCTCGACCTTACCGGCACGCTGCCGCTGGCGGAGGAAGTCCGCGTGTTTCTGGCCGACACGCGCTCCGACAATCGAGCGCGGAAGATCGAAGAACTTCTCACCCGTCCCGGCTATGCCTCTTGGTGGGCGACGCAGATTTGTGATTGGACCGGCAATGCCGAGAACAACGGCCCGGTCGGTAGCGAGCAAGGTTTGCGGCGGCAATTTGCCGAGCAATGGTTTCGCTGGGTCGAGCGCCGCGTTGCGGAGAACGTGCCGTATGACCAACTGGTCTCCGGCATCGTGCTGGCCAGGAGCCGCGCGCCTGAGCAGGACTTCGCCGCGTACTGCGCCCAGATGAGTTCGTACTTTCGTCAGGACCAGCCGGCTGATTTTGCCGCCCGCGAGACCATGCCGTTGTTTTGGAGTCGGCGTTCGTTGGGGGCCGATGAAGAAAAGGCCCGCGCGTTTGCCTATGCGTTTCTCGGTGTGCGGCTGGAGTGCGCGCAGTGCCACAAGCATCCGTTCGATCAATGGACCAAAGACGACTTCGACGAGTTCGCGGCGTTTTTCAGTGGCGTGAGCTATCGCCCTGCCAATCGCGACCAGTGGAATGCGTTGCGGAAAGAAGTCGGCCTGGGCGAGTTAGATGAAGACAGCGGCAACTACAAGCGACAATTTGTCGCCAAGTTGGCCGCCGGGGAAGTGCTGCCGTTCAAGGAAGTGAGCGTTCCCGCACCGTCCCCGGGCAAGCGGCAGCGCAAACCGCATCCCAAGCTGGGCCGCGTCATCACACCGCGCTTGCTCGGAGGCGACGAAGTGCTGACCGACGACTATCCCGATCCGCGCCAGCCGCTGATGGATTGGCTCCGCCAGAAGGATAATCCGTACTTCGCCCGTGCGCTGGTCAATCGTGTGTGGGCGAGTTATTTCGGGCGCGGTTTGGTTGATCCGCCAGACGACATGAATCTTGCCAACCCGGCCTCGAACGAACCGCTGCTCGCTTATTTGACCAACGAATTCATTGCCCACGGCTACGATCTTAAGTGGTTGCACCGCGAAATTCTCAGCAGTGATGCTTATCAGCGCTCGTGGCAGCCTGCTGGCGAAGGCCCAGCGAACAACGCGCGCGACGTGCGCTATCACAGCCGCTTCGCGCTGCGGCGTTTGCCAGCCGAGGTGCTCTACGATGCGCTGTTGCTCGCCACGGCTAGCGACGGCAGCGCGCAAAAGCTCGTTCATGATCAAGGCGAAGTCTTCGCCCGCGCGATTGGCTTGGCGAGCAACTACAGCGGCGCGCGGGACGAGCGGGGCTACGCCTTGCAACTTTTCGGCAAGCCAGCGCGCGAAGCGAACTGCGACTGCGAGCGGGCGAGTGAGCCTAACCTGCAGCTAACGCTCTATACGCAGAACGACGATGCCGTGCTGCAGCTCATCGAGCGCCCCGACGGCTGGCACCGTGAAATGCTCAGCTCGACACTGAAAGACAACGCCTGGCAAGATGTGGACCGCGTGATCGACATCGCCTATCTCCGCACACTCGGCCGCTTGCCCCGTGACGCGGAACGCCAGTCTGCCGCGAAGTATCTCACCGAGACGTCATCGCCTTCGGCCGCGCTCCGCGATTTACTTTGGGCGCTGGTCAATACGAAGGAATTTGTGGTGAATCACTGATAGCCCAGTCGTACGTTAGGCAACTTTATCTCAGTTAGGATGCGGTCCGCTCCTACATAGCGAGTGGCAAACCGAGCTTTCGACATCGTTCTGGAAACTCCGTTGAAGAAAGGTAAATATGGATCAATCCACCGACTCCATTCACCGTCGCCATTTTCTTCAGGCAGCGCTGGGAACATTGGCGTGGGGATCGTT
>JBGSHH010000064.1:0-1953 GCA_041752355.1 Pirellulaceae bacterium
GTGATAGCCGCCGACATACAACTGCTGCCCATCGGGGCTGAATGCCACAGCGGTAACAGGCACGGGGCGAGCATAGGCTTCCGGAGCGGGGCCGTATTCCGGCGCTGGCATGATCGTGGCCAGCGCTGCTTTGGGATCGCCTCCATCGTAGTTCGCCCCTTCCTCGATCCAGCGCTTGATCGTGGCGATTTGTTCGGCCGACAAGGGATCGCCATCTTTGGGCATCCGCTCCTTCACATCCGTGGTGATCAAACGGCGAAAAGCTTCGCTATTGTCAACATCTTTGGCGGTGAAGCCGGAGGCGGTCGAATCGCCTTCCTTCATCGCCCGCTCATACGAATCGACGCGATAGCCACCTTCCGCCTTTTTCGGCCCATGACAGGCGAGGCAATTGTTGAGCAGCACCGAGGCGATATCTTTCTTGAAGCTGACCGGATCAGCGGTAGCAACACTGCCGATGGAGAGCAACAGCGAAATAGCAAGTAGCAAACGAATCATGGTGGCAAGGCTATTGAGAGGAAGGATTAGTGCTGAAACAAAAACTCGTTGGTGTTCAAAATCGCCCAGCATACATCCTCGAGCGCGGCGGCGCGGTCGGGCTTGCTGGCAATATGTTTGAGACTGACTTCGAGCTCTTTGGCGGTCGGCTGGCGCGCAACGCCTGCCAGATACAACTCGGTGATGATCTGCTCGTCGGTCTGCTTGTCATTCATTAGGCGGCGGAAGCGATTGTTGGCATCACGCAGCTTGCCATAGACCAACGGACCATTGAAGAACTGGATCGCCATGCCGAGGTTCGACTCACTCGAGCGCTCGCACGCACATACCGTTTGCCGCTCGGGCTGGCCAAAGATCTTCAAGAACTCACTCTTGGCCATATCGGGCGCAGGTAGTTGCGTCGCCTTGGTTCCTTCCGGCAAGGCAGGAAACTTTTCCGCCACGTCGGTGAGTTGGCAGATCGCGTCGAGCAACTGCTCCGCCGAAAGTAGACGCGGCTGATAGTGCGAGTTGTACTTCACATCGGTACTGTTGAAATCATTCGTGCGAAAACTGGCTTGATAGGTACGGCTATTGAGGATCGTCCGCATGATTTGCTTGCGATCGAACTTGTGCTCCGCGAAATCTTTCGCCAAAGCGGCCAGCAATTCGGCGTTGGCAGGCGGGTTGGATTCGCGGAAATCATCGATCGGTTCGACCAGACCGCGACCGAGCAACTGCGCCCAGATCCGATTCACTTCCACCTTGGCGAAGAACGGATTCTCGGCCGTGGTGAGCCAGGTGGCAAAAGCGTCGCGCCGATCATCCTCGCCAGCGGCATCGATCGAACCCGACAGCGGCAGCCATGGCTTCATTTGCTGGTTCGTGCGAGGTTGCGTTACTTCGCCGCTCCGCGCCATCCAGACAAACAACTCGCCAGGAACGGTCGTCTTCTTGCGTTGCACGCGATTGAAGAACGCCGCCATGCCATAGTAGTTGTCCTGCGTCCAGCGCTCGAACGGATGGTTGTGACACTTTGCGCATTGCAATCGAGCACCGAGAAACACCTGCGAGACGTTCTCGACGCACTCGTTCGGATCGGTGGACGTGCGATAGAAATTCGCCGGTGGATTGTTGAGCGTGCTACCAGCAGCGGTCAGCAATTGCTCCGCAAACGCATCGTAAGGCATATTCGTGGCGAACGCTTGTTCGACCCAGCGATGATATTTATGCACTCCCTCATCGCCCACCGCAGCCGTAGTAAGCTTGAGCAAATCACCCCATTTTAAAGCCCAAAATTTGGCGTATTCGGGACGGGCGAGGAGTTGATCGATTAGCGCCGCGCGCTTCATCGAAGACCCATCCGCCAAGAATGCGTTTACTTCCGCCACGGTGGGAGCCAGACCGATCACATCCAAATAAGCGCGGCGAATGAATTCCTCGTCGCTGCATAAGTCCGAAGGCAAGTATTTGAGC
>JBGSHH010000065.1:0-2047 GCA_041752355.1 Pirellulaceae bacterium
GCCACCTTGGCAACCTGGCGGTGCGCTTGGGTCGCAAGCTCAAGTGGGACGCCGCTAAGGAAACAATCGTCGGCGACGACGAAGCCGCCGCCATGCAGAGCCGACCCTACCGCGAGCCTTACACGCTCGGCTAAACCTCGCTCTGTCTGCCGCTACCGACCCAGCGCACTGCCTGGGTCGGTTCGCGCGGCAGGCCTTCTTGCTGCCGTATCTCCCCTGGGCATTTGATCGCCTTGAGCATGCCGTGTTCTATGCCACGTTGGATTGCACTCTTGCGCGGGATTAACGTCGGGGGCAAACACCTGCTGCCGATGAAGGCGTTGGCGAGCGAACTAGCGGAATTGCAGCTCACGAACATTCGCACTTACATCCAAAGCGGCAACGTTGTCTTGGACGCTGACGAGAAGAACGGCAAGGCGCTGGCGAAGAAGATCACGGCGTTGATCGAAGCACGACACGGTTTCGCGCCGCATGTGCTGCTGCTCAGTCGAACCGCCTGGCAACAGGCCATCGACGCCAATCCGTTTCCGCAGGCGACGAGCGATCCCCAGTCGTTGCACTTTTTCTTTCTCGATCAACCGCCCAATAAGCCCAACCTTCAGGCGTTGGAGCAAGCGAAGTCCGCCACCGAGAGCTACGTTTTGGCCGGGAGCGTCTTCTATTTGCACGCGCCTGAGGGCGTGGGACGTTCCAAATTGGCGGCGACAGTGGAAAAGCAGTTGGGTGTGCCGGCCACCGCCAGAAACTATCGCACCGTGGAAAAGATTGCCGAACTGGTCAAGCAGGAGTAGGCTACGGGGGAAATGATCGCTTCCCTTGTCACGGAGCCCGTCATGAACAAGGCCCACGAATTGGTGCAACGACTGATCAAGTCGTCTATTCAGCGCGCGATTCAAGAGAGCGTGGCCGCCGCCATTGTCCTGGCGGCGTTTACCGCGATTCTCATCTATAGCGAAGTGGGTTCGCTTCGTTATTTCGGCTGTTTGTTGATTCTGGTTGGGACTGGATTCATTGCCGGCGTGGTCTGGTCGTTTGCGCTGAGCTATCAATTGCTACGCACGCACCCGGTCACCGACTCGCTCTTTTGGCGCGAAGCATTTCAATCACAAGCCCGTCTATTGAGATACGTCCCGCTCTGGTACTGCGGGCCGCTGGCAGTGGGTTGCATGCTATTCATCGCGCCGACCCAACCCTACGAATTGTTTCCGTTTCTGCTGGTGGCGGCGGTACTAAACCTGGTCTTCGCGGGCGTTATCTGGCTGAATCGAAAAGCGGCCGCACGGTTGGAAGAACAGGCGACCCAACTGGATTAGCGATCGCCAGTTGGTCAATCGAGGTCATCGCGAATGAAACGAATCCTCAGACAACGCTGGTTCAAGATATCTGTCGCGATATGCCTTGGATTGTTCGTCGTCTTGTTGCCTTGCGCGGTGTACTTTCGGATTGGGAGTTGGCGCGATCCATTTATTTATTACGAGATGAGCCGAGAGTGTCATCCGGTGTGGCGCGATTTGGTTGGGGGACGAGTCTGCGCTGGGCAAGATGTGGAAGAAGTGATCGCCGCCACGCAGCCGTCGCGCGTCAATCGTTACGGAGCCTATGTTGAGTTGGAATATCGAAATAGTTCGCCGGGGGGTATCAACCTAACTGGCATCCAGATATTAGCGAAGGATGGCCGCCTGGTGCGCGCCGGAGCGGCCAGTTGCACTTGGGAGCGCATCTTCTTCGACAACATGAGCCAGGAAGACGAGGGCGAATATTTAGAGGCTTACGCGGCGCGCTGACCATCATGAAAAAGCTCGGTCGTCTCTGCCTCTTTGGCTTCCTCTCCTGGCTGACCATATTCTGCGGGGCGTTTGGCTTTGCTGTGGTTTCGCGAGCATGATCGCACCAAGTTCGAGAGTTTGATTGGTGTGGTGCTGACGATCTCAACAGTGCTCTACACCTTGCTGTACTTTCGCACAGTGCGAACGAAGTTCGTCCGCGAAGGGTGTTGGCTCGGGTTGGCGTTTGTCGCGGCCAATATCCTGCTCGATCTACCGATGTT
>JBGSHH010000066.1:0-20891 GCA_041752355.1 Pirellulaceae bacterium
CTGCGCTGCTCGACAAAGATTCGACCGTCGTACAAGTCGCCTTGCATGGCGCGAGCCTCTGGCGCGATCGCGAAGCGTTGCCCAATTTAGTGACGTTACTTAGTCGCAATAACGCTCCTCCGATTCATCGCGTCGCGGCCGAAGCCCTGGGACGGATCGGCGACAAGGGAGCGGTCCCCGTTCTGCTCACCGCCGCGGAAACGCCGGGGGACCGTACACTCGAACATGCGCTGGCGTATGCCTTGATCGAAATCAATGATCCGTCGCAAACGCGACTCGGTCTGTTTGCCAAGAGCCCCAGTACGCGCCGGGTCGCTATGATCGCGTTGAGTGAAATAGGCAATGAGTACTTTAAGCCCAACGACGTATTGCCGTTACTGGCGAGCAACGATCCCACTTCCAAGCAAACGGCCGCTTGGATTTTGAGCCGGCACAACGACTGGGGGGACGCGCTGGCCAGCGAACTCGAACGGCGTTTGCACAAGCTTGACCTCTCGCCAGAGGACAAAGCGACACTCGGCCAACAACTCGCGCAGTTCGCGCACTCGGCGAAAGTCTCGGCGCTGTTGGCTGCCACTGCCGCCGATCCCAAATCTCCACTCGCCAACCGCGTGGCGGCGCTGCAAGCCATGGGGCAAGCCAGCGTGCGGGAAACGCCTGCCCCCTGGTGGGCCTCGATCATCGCGGCCCTCGCCGAGAATGACGCCGACTTGCGGGAGCAAGCACTCTCCACCGTGCAGCGTTTGCCCCTGGGCAAGCAGCCGCCGACGGAACTATTGCAGTCGTTGCGCCATTTGGCGAATGATCCGCAGTTGTCAGCCAGCCTTCGGGTACGCGCAGCGGCAACTTCGCTCGCAGGGCAAGCCATAAACGATGACTTGTTCAACCTGTTGGCCAAACAGACACGAGCCGAAGCCGACGTCAGCCTGCGCGCTTCGGCGGTCGATGCACTCGTGGCGGCCAGATTGAGTACGTCGCAACTAGCAACACTCGCCTCGGCAATCGGAGCGGTTGGGCCCTTGGAGATTAATCGCTTGCTGCCCGCCTTCGAGCAATCTTCCGATGCCGCCGTAGGGAAACAACTGGTGACCTCGCTGCGTGAGTCAACCATCGTTTCCGCGCTGCGTATCGATGCGCTGCAGCGAGCGATCGCCAAGTATCCGGAAGAAGTCCGTCTCGCCGCGCAAGCTATCTACCAACAACTCAATGCCGATTTGGCGACGCAGCAAGCCCACCTGGAGCAAGTGCTGACGACGCTCAAGCCGGGCGACGTGCGGCGCGGGCAAGCAGTGTTTCACAGCAAGAAAGCAGCTTGCTTTGCCTGTCATGCGATGGGATACCTGGGCGGGAATATCGGTCCCGATTTGACGCATATTGGTCGCATTCGGGCTCCTCGCGATTTGGTGGAAGCGGTGTTGTATCCCAGCGCCAGCTTTGTCCGCAGTTATGAACCGGTGGTGGTTGTGCTCGACAACGGCACCACGCAAAGCGGCACCGTGCGACAAGATACGAACACGGAACTGGTGTTGGCGATTGGCCCCGATAAGGAAGTGCGTCTCGCGAAAGATGCGATTGAGAGCATCACGCCGGGGCGAGTTTCCGTCATGCCGGCAGGGCTCGACAAGCAACTGACCGAGCAGGAACTCGCCGATTTGATCGAATTTCTTAAAGCCGCGAAGTAGAGCTAGTCGCTTGTGTCGCACGCCGTCATTCAACACACCTTCGCTCCGCACGGACACGTGCTCACCAACAGCGGCGTGTGGTCGGCTGATGGTCGCTGGATTGTCTACGACGTTCGCAGCGACGCCGCAGGCGACCGGTTCGATGGCACGCGTATCGAGCGCGTGCATGTCGAGACCGGCGAAGTGCAGGTCTTGTACACATCATCGCATGGCGCATGCTGTGGCGTGGTGACTTGCAGCCCCGTCGATGAGCGAATCGTTTTCATTCATGGCCCCGAAGATCCCACGCCCGATTGGCAATATGGTCCCTATCATCGCCGCGGGGTGATTGTGGATGCGCGGCGACCTGGGGTCGCTATCAACCTGGACGCTTGCGACTTGACGCCCTCATTTACGCCTGGCGCGCTGCGGGGTGGTTCGCATGTGCATACCTTCAGCGGCGATGGGGCTTGGGTAGCGTTCACGTATGAAGATCATCTGCTGGCGGAACAATCTGGCGAAGCAAGCCAGCGAGACGTTAATCAGCGCAATATCGGCGTGAGTGTGCCGGTCCGGGCGGTGGCGGTCGATCGCGATCATGTGCGTAATCACGATGGCTCGCACTTTTCGGTGCTGGCGACGCGGACGGTTAATCAACCCTGTCCTGGCAGCGATGAGATTGGCAAAGCGTTTGAAGATGCGTGGATTGGTACTAATGGCTATACGCGACCAGACGGCTCACGGCAGCGGCGCGCGATTACCTTCCAAGGCCACGTCACAACCGCCCATGGCAGCACAATCAGCGAAGCGTTCGTCGTTGATCTCCCCGAAGATATCACCGTCGCAAGTGACGACGGTCCACTGGCGGGAACGCTGTCGCGACGACCGCTTCCACCGCGTGGCACAATGCAACGTCGTTTGACTTATACTGCGGAGCGTCGTTATCCAGGTCTGCAAGGGCCGCGACATTGGTTGCGCAGTTCGCCCGATGGGAGTCGCATTGCGCTGCTCATGAAGGACGAAGCAGGCGTCGTACAACTCTGGACGGTTTCCCCTGGTGGTGACGCGCCGCGACAAATCACGCAAGGCGAACATTCGATCGCGTCGGCCTTTAGTTGGTCGCCTCAAGGCGCTGCCATCGCACACGTGATGGATGGCAGCGTCTGCGTGACCGCAATCGATACGGGTGCCACATGTCGCCTAACCTTGCGCACCGACGACGCGCCCCGCCCTGAAGCTTGTGTGTTCTCGCCTGATGGGTCGCGCATCGCCTATGTGCGGCAAGTCGAATCAGATGGCGAAATCTGGAATCAAATCTGCAGTGTATCCGCGACTTAAGCTCAAAAGCGCCGAAAGATTCGCGAGTAAATCTGCTCATCGCTCGCCTGAGCGAGTTAACCCAGCGGTGAGCTATGTTGACCGCTTAGAATTTGCATCACGCGATCGATTCATTTATCATAACTCGCAGTCCCGCCTTCACTTCTTCCCCCCAGGAATCATCCATCATGCCACGCAAGTTAGCGGTCAATCGTCGCAGCTTCCTCAAAACTTCCAGCGCGGGAGCCGCCTTGCTCTCCGGCGGTGTTTGGAGCGGACTCTCCGCAGCGGAGTCGACCTCGGCCAACGGTAAACTGAACATCGCCTGCATCGGCACGGCCAACCGCGCGGCGGCGGATGTGGATGGCGTGAAGGGGGAGAATATCGTCGCCTTGTGCGATATCGACTCGAACTATCTCAACAAAGCCAAGGAGAGTTTCCCTGCGGCGCGCGGTTACTCGGACTATCGCGAACTGATCGCGAAAGAAACCGGCAAGATCGATGCCGTCGTCATTGGCGTCGCCGATCACAATCACGCTCCCGCTGCGATTCGCGCCATTCGCGCTGGCATGCATTGCTATTGCGAAAAGCCGCTGACGCACACGGTGCAAGAAGCCCGCATCATCGCCGAAGCCGCTAAGAAACATGGCGTCGCGACGCAACTTGGCACGCAGATCCACGCCGAGGATAACTATCGCCGCGTCGTCGAAATCATTCAGTCCGGCGCGATTGGCGATGTGACGGAATGTCACGTGTGGGTCGGCAAAGGCTGGGGTGGCGGCGAGCGTCCCACCACTGCGGAGAAGCCGCCTGCGAATCTCGATTGGGATTTGTGGCTTGGCCCCGCGCCAGAGCGCCCCTATGCCGCCGGTCGCTATCATCCAGCGCAGTGGCGTCGTTGGTGGGACTTTGGTCAAGGCACGCTGGGCGACATGGCTTGCCATTATATGGACCTGCCGTTCTGGGCGCTCAAGCTGCGTCATCCGACCTCATGCGAAGCAGAAGGCCCGCCGGTCCACGCGGAGACTTGCCCGCTGGGATTGATCGTGCGTTACGAATTCCCTGAGCGCGAAGGCCTGAAAGCGTGCAAGCTCACCTGGTATGATGGCAATCTCACGCCGCGCGAAGTCGCTGGCGAGCGCGTCCCTGGTAGCGGCGTGATGTTTGTGGGGACGGCCGGCAAGATGTTCGCCGACTACGGCAGCTATCGCTTGTTCCCGCAAGAGAAATTTGCGGCGTTCAAAGCGCCCGAGCAGTCGATTCCTAAGTCAATCGGCCATCACGCCGAGTGGATCAAAGCTTGCAAGGATGGCTCGCCTACCACGTGCAACTTCGACTACTCCGGCGCGCTGACCGAATCGGTGCTCCTGGGCAATGTGGCTTATCGCGTCGGTCAAAAGCTCGACTGGGATGCCAAGAAACTGGTCGCTACCAACTGCCCCGACGCCGCGAAGTACATCAGCAAAGAGTACCGCAAAGGCTGGGAAGTGGCGTAACGTGGGGTAGGCATCTTGCCTGCCATATTTCATCCTCTTTCCCAAGGTCCGCCTTGGGAACGTCCCGCGGCGAAGGTCGTCCTTCGCTCGCTCGATGACTACATTACTCATTCCCCAAATATTTCAGTTGCACCGCCGTATTGGGCAACGACTTCTTCAACTGCTCGACGCCCGCTTCGGTTACGCCGGTGCGCGTAACCTTCAGATCCTTGAGCGCGGTCAAGCCTGCCAACGCTGGCAGGCCGGCATCCGTGATCGACGTCGAGCCGAGATGCAAGAATGTCAACTTCTTCATATCGGCCAGGTTCTTCAGACCGGCATCGCTGAGTTGTGTGTTATCGAGGTTGAGCCATTCGAGATCGGTAAGTCCGGCGAGATGCGCCACGCCGGCATCGGTGATCTGCACGCGCCACAGATTCAACCGCTTAAGCTTCTTGAGTTCCGCCAGCGGTTCCACATCGGCATCCAGTAGCTGGCTATCCTCACTCACATCGAGTTCTTCCAGATTGGCCACCTTGGCGAGTTGCTTCAAACCTTCGCCAGTTACTTGCGTCTGCGAAATCCGTAGCTTCTTCAACTTTGGAAACAAATTCAGCTTCGCCATCGCCTCGTCGCCGACCAGCGTCTTCGCCAAATATAGCTCCTCGAGTTCCGACAGTCCCTGGATCGCCTCCAATCCTGTCTCGCTTACCCAGAGGTAATCGAGCGACAATGATCGTAACGCCGACAACTTCGCGATCGCAGGCATGCCTTCATCATCCACGGTCGTCGCACCCGCCTTACCGGAGAGTTTCAGTACGCGCAGGTTGCTCAAGCCTTCCAGATGTGCCATTCCGGAGTTGCTGATCTTGGCATCGCGTAAGTCCAGACTTTTGAGCGATTTGATTTGGCCGATGGTTTGCAAGCCAGCATCAGTGACCTTCGTATCGGCCAGCGAGAGCGCAGTAAGCGTCGGAATCTTGGCTAGCACCTCAAGCGATTTATCGTTGACATCCGGCCCTTGCAGCTTGACATCAAATTGGCCACGATCATCGACCTTATAATCAGCTTTAAGTTGCTCAAGTTCTTTCACAACTTCGGCATCGACTTCCGGTGCCGCCGTTGTCGGCGAAGTCGCCTTTGTGTCTTTCGCTGGCGCGTCATCCGTGCCGCCGCAACCAACGAAGAAAACGACGACCAAAAGACCGGCTAAGAATATGATTCGCAAGGGCATGGCGGCTGGGTTCCAGGTGGGGATGAAACGGGAGGGCACGGACTTACCTAGCGATTCTAACATAATTCAAATAATCCGCAGGCCAGGTGGCTTCGCCACCGCTTGTCCCACGCGTCGCCGCCGCAGGTTACAATAACGCTTCGTCCCCTCATCCTCTCCTATGGAGCCACACCCATGCCCCGTTTGATCTTGTTACTCATCGCTTTTGGATTGACCCTGCCCACCGCCGTACTGGCCCAAGACGCCGCCAAGGAAAACTGGGTGCAACTTTTTAATGGGAAAGATCTGACAGGCTGGACCCCCAAGATCAAAGGGCACGCCTTTGGCGAAAATTTTGGCAACACGTTCCGCGTGGAAGATGGCCTGCTCAAAGTCGGCTACGACCAGTACAAGAATTTCGATGGTCAGTTTGGACACCTCTTCTACAAAGAGCCGTTCTCCCACTATCGTCTCCGCGTTGAGTATCGCTTCGTCGGCGATCAAGCGCCTGGCGGTCCAGGCTGGGCGACTCGCAATAGCGGCGTCATGATTCATGGCGAGAAGCCGGAGACGATGGAAAAGGATCAAGAGTTTCCCGCTTCGATCGAAGTGCAATTGCTCGGCGGCAATGGCAAAGCAGCCCGTGCGAACGCCAATCTTTGCACCCCGGGAACTCATGTGGTGATGAAGGACAAACTCATCAAGCAACATTGCACGAACTCCACGAGCAAGACCTATCACGGCGATGGCTGGGTGACGGTGGAGATCGAAGTTCATGGCAACAAGAAGATCAAGCACATTTGCGAAGGCGAAGTCGTGCTCGAATACGAACAAGCACAACTCGACGAAGCCGATGGCCATAGCAAGAAGCTCGCCGAAAAGGCCGGCGACAAACAACTCAGCGGCGGGACCATCTCGCTGCAATCGGAAAGCCATCCGATCGAGTTCCGCAAAGTCGAAATCCTTAAGCTCGAGGAATAGCGCGATGCGTTGGTACGCGTTGTTAGGCTTTTGGTTGTTGCCAACGTTGGTCGTGGCGGCACCACCGACGATCGATGGCCCGCTCGCTCCGCGCGAAGCGATTAAGTCGTTCCAACTCGAACCCGGATTGCGATTGGAACTTGTCGCGGCGGAACCGTTGGTGGTGAGTCCCGTCGCCTGCGCGTTTGATGAGCGCGGGCGCTTGTTTGTGGTGGAAAATCGCGACTATCCCACGGGTCCCGCCGCTGATGAAGAGCCGCAAGGGCGCATCGCACTGCTCGTCGATCGTGATCGCGACGGACAATACGAATCGCGGACCGACTTCGCCACGGGGCTGACGTTTCCCAATGGCGTCCTGCCTTGGCAAGATGGCGTGATCGTCACGTGCGCGCCAGATATTCTCTTGTTGCGCGATACCGACAACGATGGCGTGGCCGATCAACGCGAGGTGTTGTTCACAGGCTTTTCAACTACTGGCAGCACGCAGCTTCGCGTCAGCCACCCACTGCTTTCACCGGACAATTGGATTTACGTCACCAGCGGCCTGACCGGTGGCCGGATCACCTGTCCACGGCATCCCGATCGCGCGGCCATCGAACTCAAGCGAACCGACTTCCGTTTTCGCCCCGATCTTTCGGAATATGAAGCCGCCAACGGCGGTGCGCAGTTCGGCCACACTTTCAACGATTTCGGACAGCGCTTCATTTGTTACAACCGCGTGCAAGCGCAGCACGTCGTGCTCGATGCGCGCGCTCTGGCCCGCAATCCACATTTGGCATTTTCGGAGACGGTGCAGAACTGTCCTGTCGAGACCGTCGCGGAGCCACTCCCAGGACATGGCGCGGCGTCGCGGTTGTTTCCCATCAGCAACAACGTCACGACCGCCGATTCCCACGCCGGCACCTTCACGGCTGCCTGCGCCGTGAAGGTCTTTCGCGGACAAGGCTTAGGCGAGGCTTATCGAGGGAGCGTTTTTTCCTGCGATCCGACCGGCAATTTGGTGCATGTCGATCAGTTGCAACCGCGCGGCGCAACATTCATCGCGCGGCCCCAACTTGCCCAGCGCGAGTTTCTGGCCAGCAGCGATAGTTGGTTCCGTCCGGTGTTCTTAACCAGCGGACCGGACGACGCGCTGTACATTTGCGACATGTATCGTCGCACGATTGAGCATCCCGATTATCTGCCAGTGGAGATTCGCAAGCATACGGATTTCTCCGGCGGTAAAACGATGGGGCGAATTTGGCGCGTGGTGCGCGACAATGCCGACGAGGCCCGGCAGAAAACCACGAGCGCGGATACCACAGAGAATCTCGTTGCTCAACTACAACATCCTCACGCCTGGCAGCGGGACACCGCCCAACGCCTGTTACTAGCGAGTGGGGATGCCAAAGCGATCGCGCCGCTAAGGGCGTTGCTGGCTAGTGACGATACGCCGCCGGCAACGATCGTGTTGGCATTGCACTTACTCGCGGCGCTGGACCGTGTGAATGATGACGAACGGCTAGAGTTGCTCAAGCACACATCGCCGGGCGTGCGCGAGCAGGCTGTGTTGCTCGTCGCCCAAGGCTCGCCGGCTAGCGACGCGTGGCTCGCTGATCTGCTAAACATGGCCAACGATGCCGATGCCCGCGTGCGTTTTCAAACGGCGATTGGCTTGGGCAACGTAAAATCGGCCAGCGCCCTGGAGCGGGCGGAAATTGCACAGGCGCTTGCCAAGATTGCGCTTCGCGATGGCGACGACCGCTGGGCGCGTGCGGCGGTGTTTAGCTCGCTACACGAACACGAAATGGAATTCTTGACGGCTCTCCTCGCCATGCCGCGCGATAAGCAGCCGTTAAACCCCGATTTGTGCGGCGAACTTGGCAGGCTACTCGCGAGCAGCTTGCCTCCTGCGCAAGTGCCCGCGATCATCCCGCAAGTACTTTCCTCCAACGCAAAACTCTCCTTCACCGAACAAGCAGCGCTGGCGACGGGATTAGGACTGCGCCCAGGGGCAGGCAAGATTGACGAGCGACTGGAGGAACTCTTTGTTGTCGCGTGCGTCAAAGCCGCCGGGAACGATATGCCTTTGGACGAACGCTTGGCGGCCATTCGCTTGCTAGGTTTGGCCCATTTCGATATCGCAGCCGAGACGCTCGATGGCCTATTATCGTCTGCGCAACCCCGCGAAGTGCAATCGGCCGCCATCCGTTCGCTGGGTCAATTGCGCGATCCGCGCGTGGCGGACAAATTGCTCCGGGGTGAGCGCTTTGCCACCTACACGCCGACGCTCCGCGACGATGTACTCGGTGTCGTCACGGCAAATTCCGTTTATCTACCTACACTGCTCAGCGCACTGGAAGCCGAGTCCATCCCCCTGGGAGCGATCGACGCGCTAAAGCGACGCCAACTCACCGAACAACGCGATCTGGCATTGCGGGCGCGAGCGCAAAAGCTGTTTGGCGCGGTGACAGGCGATCGTGGGCAGGTGTATGAGGGTTTGAAACACGTGATCGAGCTTGCTCCGCAGCCGGAACATGGTCGCGATATCTTCAAGAAGAATTGCGCCACGTGTCACCGACTTGATCGTGAAGGCTTCGCCGTGGGTCCGGATTTGTTCGGCATTCGCAACCAACCCAAGCCGGCCATTTTGTTGCACATCCTCGTTCCCGATCAAGAAATCACGCCCGGCTTTGCGGCCTATACCGCCATCACGACCGACGGTCGCACGCTCACGGGTCTCATTGTGGCGGAGTCCGCGACGTCGATCACGCTGCGTTTGCCGCAAGGCAAGGAAGAGCAATTGTTGCGTACCGATATCGACCAACTCCTCGCCAGTCGGTTGTCCCTCATGCCGCAAGGCCTGGAGAAGACTATTACGCCGCAGGAGTTTGCCGATTTGCTCGCTTACCTCAAAGGCGAGCAGTAAATCACACGGAGTAGGCGTTCCGCCTGCCTATTTTTCATGGCCGAAACATCGCTCAGCTTGCTCGACCGCTTACAAGATTCGCCTCACAACGAAGCCTGGGGGCGCTTGGTGGAGATTTATACGCCGCTGATGCGCGCGTGGCTGAAGCGACAGCAGGTGGCGGAGGCCGATGCCGATGATCTCGTGCAGGAAGTGCTCACCGTCGTATTGCGCCGCGTTCCGGATTTTGAACACAACGGCCGCACCGGTGCCTTTCGGACCTGGCTGCGCACGATCACTGCCAATTGCCTGCGCGATTTCTGGCGATCGAAACGACTGCGTCCACTCGCCGGCGGGGAAGGGGCCTTCGACCAGTGGTTGCAAGAATTGGCCGATTCCAACAGTGGACTCAGTCGGCTCTGGGACCAAGAACACGATCAGCACGTCACCCGCAAATTGCTGGAGTTGCTGCAACCTCGCTTCGCCGACAATACCTGGCAAGCCTTTCGCCGCGTCGCCATCGATGGGCAAAAGGCGGAGGCCGTGGCACAAGAGCTGGGCATTACCGTCAACGCCGTGTTTGTGGCCAAATCCCGCGTCCTGGCGGCGCTGCGACAGGAAGCGGCGGGTTTGCTGGATTTGTAGAATAATCTATGTTTTCGAGTTTTCGCACGGCAATTTGCTGAAAGATCTCTCGATTTCGCGACATCTAACTTAGGGACATAAAGCCCCGGGGGCATGCCGCGGACAGCCTCCCCATTCAGCCAGCGGAACCATCACCATGAACGCCCATCCCACGACGCATCCCAACCCGGATCGCCTGCGCGCCTATGGTCAGGGACGGCTCAGTCTGGTGGAGATGGATGCGGTCGAGCAGCATTTGCTAACGTGTGAAACGTGCGGCCAACAATTGGGACAACTTGGCGACGACACGTTGGTAGAACTCGTGCGGGCCGCTGGTCACAAGACCCAAGCCGATCGCATTCCGCCGTCGCCAGTCGCTCCGGCTGCCAATCCCTCGCCGCATGACGTGCCCGCCGAATTGACCGACCACGCCCGCTACCGCGTTCTGCAAGCAATCGGCATGGGTGGGATGGGCGTGGTCTACAAGGCCGAACATCGCTTGATGGAGCGCCTCGTCGCGCTCAAAGTGATTCATCGCCAGTTCATGACGCATCCCACGGCGGTCGAGCGTTTTCGTCAGGAAGTGAAAGCGGCTGGCAGGCTCGCTCATCCCAATATCGTGACCGCCCACGATGCCGAACAGGCGGGCGACTTGCACTTTCTGGCGATGGAGTATGTCGAAGGGGTCAGCCTTGCTCGACTGGTCGAACAAAGGGGACCGTTGCCGCTTTCGCAGGCATGTCATTTTGTTCGCCAGGCGGCAATCGGTCTGCAGCACGCCCACGAACGGGGCATGGTGCACCGCGATATCAAACCACAGAACTTGATGGTGACGCGTAAGGGTCAGGTCAAGATTCTGGACTTTGGTTTAGCGCGCTTCGCCAGCGAACGTGAGGCGAATGTCGCGAGCGGACTTGCAGTGCCCGCTTCCTCATCGCTGGGAACACGGCAGGGGAGCGTGCTGGGAACACCCGACTTCATGGCGCCGGAGCAATGGAACGATCCGCGCACCGCCGACGCCCGCGCGGACATTTTCAGCCTGGGTTGCACGCTGTTCTTTCTGTTGGTTGGTCGCGCCCCCCAGCTTGGACGAACCAAACGCGCGCCGGCCAAACCCTCCGAAGCACTGGGCCCGGCGCTTTCGCAAGCGCGCCCGGACGCGCCCCCAGCGCTCGTAAAACTCGTCGCGGAAATGACCGCTAGCGATCCTGCCGATCGCCCCGATTTGCGCGAGGTGTCGCGCACGCTGGGACTACTCGCGAAAGAATCGACCGCCAGTGACGAAGAGTCGCTCACAGCACCCACTCCGCTGATTCAAGTCGCGGATCAAGCGTCGCGCACGACGACGTCGCGTCGCAAGTTGGCACCCTCGCAACAACTCAAACTCATCGCGATTGGTTGTATGGGTGTGGTGATGCTGGTCGCGGGTATCACTTTGGTCACCAGCTTATTCTCCGATCCGGTTGCCCGGCAGGATCGCCAAGAAAAGACTCCGCCGCCGCTGGTTACTCCCCAAACAACGCCGACAGTATCTGCCGCTCCTTCGTATCTCAGCGCTAGCAAACCGAATATCCTGCTCGTGCTTCCCAACCGGGGAATGTGGTACGAAGACTACGCGCCCACGCGTCAAACGCTGGAGAAACTGGGGGCGAACGTCGTCGTCGCGTCCACTGCGATGCGCCCCTGCCAATTGCAAGCCAAGAGCGAAGGCCGGCCTGTGCAACCGCAAGTCGTGTTGAACGAAAGACTCGATGCCAGCGCCTTCGACGCCGTCATCTTTTCCGGTTACGACACCCGCGAGTTCCAACCACAAGGGGCGGCGGGCCCCGCCACGCAGAAGTTGATTGGCTCACTCTTGGCGGACAACAAGCCGGTGTCGGCGATCTGTGTGGGACAAGAGGTCATACTTTCCCACGGACTCTTGCGCAACAAGTCGGCAGCGGCGAATGCGTATTTGAACAATGAAATCCGCGTCTTGAGTGGCGCGCACTTCGTGGATGAACCGTACGTCCAAGAAGGTAAGTTGCTGATGGGTCGTGGCTCGCCCGACGCCGAAGCGTTCGCCACACAATTGATGAAGCTGGTTCGCGCTCGATAGTCTTGCCGATACCAATGCGGTTTCCCGCCGTATTTTTGGTCAAAATGGACATGACACTCCTCTGTCACCCCCGTTTGGGTAATGGGCATCTAGTATCCAATCGCTCATAGTGATAGCAACTAAAAACCACGTAGATCCCCCTGCGCGAAGAAGTGCCAACGAATTTTTGCACATCTATCAGGGGATTCGGTAATCACCAGCTGGAAGTGCGCAAGTGCTTTTATCGCTGGGATTTACGTGCTAAGTAGTAGACACGTTAGAGGCATCCGCCTATAACGTCCCACAGGTACATACTATGGGAATTCGTTCGAAGCCCCAGGTAACCCCTCTTCTCAAAGGAATCGCACGTTTCGTTCCCCTAATTCATGGGTGTCCAAATAGTTGGAACCGCGGCAGCCACGGGAACCTCGTGTCTGGTCACATCTTTGTCCGTTGGAGAGCCGCATGAGCATTCGATTAGTCATTGCTGACGACCATGAGGTCGTTCGCAACGGGCTTGTTGCCCTGTTAAAAGGTACTGACATAAAAATCGTTGGTGAGGCTGCGACTGGCGAGGAAGCCATTCGGGTCGTTTTGAAGGAAGACCCGGATGTTGTACTGCTCGACATTCGCATGCCTGATGGTGATGGCCTGAACACGCTGGGCCGATTGAAACTGGAACGTCAAAAGCTCCCGGTGCTGATTTTTTCGACGTTCGACAATCCAACCTATGTCGCGCGCGCCGTCGCGTTGCAGGCGGCTGGATACTTGCTGAAAAGCGCCACCCGCGAGGAACTCATCGCCACCATTAAAAAGGTGAGTACTGGGGAATCGGCTTGGACGCGCGAGGAATTGCGACGCGTTACTGGCGCATTGGCGACTCCGCGGATTATGGCCGATATCGATGCGCCGCTCACACAACGCGAAAGTGAAGTGTTGCGTCAGCTTGCGCTGGGTCTGACGAACAAAGAAATCGCTTTGTCGTTGCATATCAGCTATGAAACCGTCAAAGAGCACGTTCAGCATATCCTCCGCAAGATCGGTGTTTCCGATCGCACCCAAGCGGCCGTTTGGGCCGTGCGCAAGGGTTTGGTTTAAAACGTTTTAGTTCAATTTTCGACACGCAATTATTCGTTTATTTGAGAAGGAGACCGGCCCAGCGCCGGTCTCCTTTTCTTATTGATCGAGATCGCCTGACGATTCCGGACAAGTTAAACTCTCGATTGCGAAAAGAGTTCTGAGATTCCCCTTTCTGCATTGCCTTCCGTGAAAACTACCGATATTCGCGTTCGTGAGATTTCGACATCGCTCGAACGTATCCAATACCGCTCCCCCATGAAATTTGGGGGACGAGTGGTGACCGATGTGACGCTGCTGAACGTCGCCGTGGAAATCGAGACGCGCGCAGGCAAAATCGCAAGCGGTCGCGGTTCGATGCCGCTGGGGAATGTTTGGGCCTGGCCGAGCCAACTTCTTACCGCCGAACAAACCCTCAACGCGATGACCGTGTTGGGACAAAGACTGGCGGCATTGCCCATGCGCGATTTGGGCTGCGCCGATCCGTTGGAACTCTGCCATCAGCTAGGCAAACAATATGGCGATGTCGCGGCATTGGTCGCTCAGGAAACATCCCTCCCCGAACCGATACCCCGGCTTGCGCAACTCGTCGCCGCTAGTCCGCTCGAAGCTGCCCTTTTCGACGCCCAGGGCCAGGCCTTGGGACTTAACAGCTACCACTTGCTAGGTTCGGAATTCGTTTCCCAGGACCTTTCCGCCTATTTAGCTCCCGAGTTCGCTGGCGAGTATCTCGATCGATATACCTTGCGAGAGCCCAAGCCGCGGATGCCGTTATATCATCTGGTCGGCGCGCTCGATCCGCTCCTGCCCAGCGATGTAACGCAGCCCATCGACGACGGCCTGCCAGAAACGTTGGGCGATTGGATCACTTATAACGGACTGACGCATCTCAAAATCAAACTCGCTGGCGACAATCTCGCCTGGGACGTGACGCGCGTGACGGCAATCGAGTCGGTGGCCGTCACGGCGCAGGCGATGCGCGGCTGTCAAGCGTGGCAATACTCGCTCGACTTTAATGAGAAGTGTCCCAACGTCGAGTACGTGCTGGACTTTCTGCGGCAACTTGAGGAAACATCGCCTGCGGCCTTAGCGCGCGTGCAATATATCGAGCAACCGACGCACCGCGACCTGCGCTCGTTTCCCGAGAATCGCATGCACAAAGCGGCGGCGATTAAACCGGTGGTGATTGATGAATCGCTCGTGGATTACGAGAGCCTGTTACTGGCGCGCGAGCAAGGCTATTCCGGCGTGGCGCTCAAGGCGTGCAAGGGACATAGCGAAGCGCTCTTGATGGGGGCTGCGGCGCAAAAATTTGGACTGTTTCTGTGCGTGCAGGATCTCACCTGTGTCGGCGCGTCATTCTTGCACTCGGCTTCCTTGGCCGCCCGTATCCCCACAATCGCGGCCATCGAAGGCAATGGTCGGCAATATTGCCCCGCCGGCAACCGCGACTGGGAAGCACGTTTCCCCGGCATGTTTCGGATCACCGATGGCACGGTCGCGACGGCGGAATTAACCGGCCCTGGCCTGGGATTCTAACTCCCCGCATCAAACACCAACTCACCGCGCTGCCAGGTTTGACGAATGCGAAGCGGATCGCTGCCGACAAGCTCCGGCTGATCGAACGCGATGAGATTCGCGATCCCACCGAGCCTTAGCTCACCACTAGCGGCGCCAATCAATTCGGCCGGGCGAACCGTGGCCATATCGATCGCTTCCGCCCAAGAGGATTGCGCGTACCGCAGCATGTTCGGCACGGCGTACTCTAGCGGCAGCGCTGCGCCGGCGAGTAAATCGCGTTGCCCTGCGACAACCATCTTCCCATTTTCAAGAATCTCCACTTCGCCCAGACTTGTGGAGTAACGTCCGGCAGGCATCCCGCCGAGTCCCGTGATATCGCTCACCAACACCAGTCGACTTGGCGTCTTCATGCGCGTGAAGCATTTCACCACCGCCGGTGGCAAGTGGTGGCCATCGACAATGATGCTCGCAGTAAGACGATCATCGGCCAATTGATCCCAAATGTAATTGGGATGCCGTCGAATCTGCGGATGCGCTCCGTTGCCCAGATGCGTACTCAGGCGGGCGCCTGCATCGACGGCGGCGGCAATCTGAGCCGACGTCGCGTTGGTATGTCCAATCGCCACCAGCACACCACTGGCGACGGCAGCGCGAATGAATGCCGGGGCCTCATCGTACTCCGGCGAGAGCGTGATGAGCTTGATGAGCCCTCCGGCCGCTGACTGCCAACGTTCAAACTCTGGCCAACTCGGCGGGCGGCAATGCTCGCGAGGATGCGCGCCACGGGGGCCATCGTGCGGCGAGATATACGGCCCTTCCACATGCACGCCCAAAATCCGCGCCGCGAGATCCGCGCGCTGGCGGCAAGCCTGGACGATGGTGGCCAGCGCGTGGGCGATGACCTCGAAGGACTGCGTGGTGATCGTCGGCAGGTAGCCAGTCACGCCATGGCGATCGAGGCCCAATGTGATGTGCGCGACATCTTCCACGGTGAGCGCGCCGCTGGAGAAATCGCGCCCGCCGTAGCCATTAATCTGCAAGTCGACAAACCCAGGCGCGATCCACGGGAGATCCGCGTCGGCAGCCGCACCTGCGAATGTTTCTATCGCGGTAATGAAGCCGCCTGTGCCCCGAATCTTTACAAGCTCGGACGTGTCGTATCGTCGCCCTACAATTTCCATTGTCTGCCATCCAATATCGCGGCCACGGTTCTAGCCAGACCACGATAAAGGATACAGAATGCGACGCCGCGAATCACTACCGCCGCAAGCTTTCATCCGCCTGGGCGGCCTGAATGGCGCGGTAATGCATTTGATCGCGCCACAGATCGGCGTTGGGGGTGTTGCTGGTCCAACGAGGCGAGTAGGTACCCATGAACGGTACCGCGCCGGCGTAAGGACGCGAGTTAGACATGCCGTACCACTTCATGGCGTTGATCCGGTCCAGACGTTGCTGGGCCTTCAAACGAGCACGTTCGCGTGTCAGATCGACCGGTCCGCCATAGCGCTGCAGATCGACCAGATAGCGATACATTTCCGGCGTGAGGGTGTGGCCATCGTGTGTGGTATCCAAGCGCGCCGGTGGCGGCACGAAAGGCGATTCGTCCGCGACGGGTTCTTGTGCAAAAACGTTCGCGGATACGACCATCAACAGAGCAAACGTCAGGGTCAGCCGTTTCATCATCTGGCTCCTCAAGACCGGTAGGCAGAGCATGTCCATCGCCTGGGCCGCGAATCGCGCAACGCTAGCGCCACCTCGCGAGCGATCAACGCCCTACTATCCTGTTCGGTTCAACCAGCGCGGTAAGATTAGCGCGACAAACGGGATTTGCTGCAAATGCCGGCTCGCGCGACGCCGCTAGCACACGGCTCAGCCGGTGCTGAATTCTTTCAAGTAGGAGCCGAACCGCGCCGGTGTTCCTTCCACGACCAGCACATAAATCAGCCCGTCCCGCTGCCAAGCGCCCAGGCATACGCCTTCGGTATTGGAAAGCGGGCCACGCGCTGGCATCGAGGGAAGATCGCTCTCGACGCGATCCCGCTTCATCACGATTAGCATCGCGCGCTTGCGCCCTGGTAAGGCCAGATCATAAACAACTGCCTGCCGATCGAGGGACGTGTCGAACAATTGCCAGCGGCGAGCGGAGGCAGCCAGCGCCAAGTCGTCAACGGGATGCGTGGCAGCAGCCGAGGCGAGTTCGGTCGACCATTGATCGCTCAGCGCAGGTAACTCCTGCCGAATCTCATCTAACAAGGCCGCCGATTCGAGGTAGATGGTGGGCGTGGGACGCAGGAAAATCGCCAACAAGAGCGACGCCGCGATACCGGCCACCATGCCGATTCCCCACAGTGCGCGCCGACGACTAACGCTACCCTCGGGCTTGGCAGGCGCGACGATTGTCGAGGATTCGGCCTGTGATATTTCCGCCGTGACCGCCGCCAATAGCCGATCGGCTAAGCCAGCGGGAATCGGAACGTCATCCAACGCCGGCGATAGTTGGCGATCCCAAGCTTGCACGCGGCGCAGTTCTGCCGCCAAACGGGGATCTTGCGCCACAGCAGCGCGAAATTCCTCCATTTCAGCCGCGGCCAGACCGCAGTCGTCCTCACTCTCTGTTTGCGGCAGCAGAGCGTCGATTAGTTCGCGTTGGCGGCTGGCATCCATGACATTTACCTTTCAAAATCAGTCGTACGCTGACGCAATCCGTGCGTTTCTCGAACCACATTTTCCGACGTCTTGATGCGTTGCAGCGACGACCCCTTTGCCGCGCGTTCCGCCAAACGCACAGCATCGCTCTTGGCTATCTCCGACGAGGGCAATTCACGATCCCACAGTTTCGACCGCAGGCGAGCTTTACCGCGCGCCAAACGACTCATCACGGTGCCGATCGGCAGGTCCAGCCGCTCGGCGATTTCTTTGTAGCTGCAATGCTCGAAGTAAAACATCAACACCACCAGCTTGTATTCTTCCGGCAAATCCTCCAAGGCCAATTGGAGCTGATCTTGATCGATAAACTCCGGAGCGTCATTTCGCTCAGGCATTTGATCGAGGTCGAGCTCCATATTGCCTGCGGACTGAGGTTGTGGCTTACGGCGACTTTTCAGGAAACTACTTCGCAAAACTGCATACAGCCAGGCCGAGACATGCTCCGGTTCGCGAACCTGGTCCAACTTCCGACAAACCGTCATAAATGCTTGCTGGACAATATCTTCCGCGTCGGTCGCTGAACCACACAGGCGATAGGCGTAGCGATACAACGCCGCATGGTGGTCTCGAATCAAACCTTCCACCGTGATTGCTGCGTGGGTGGCTGCCGTTTTGGAGGTTGCCGCCGCCATGTCACTTTCAGGAGGAGATCTGCCGGTGCTCACCAACGCCTCCAACGGCCCGACGTTCGTCACGGACGTGACAATCGGACTATTAGTCGTGGCTTTCGCCCCGGTAATGGACGGTCGCGGAACATGTTCGTCCGCCTTTTGAGAACCCACAACGGCAATCCTTATTCCGAGAATTTGCCAAGATTTATCCGGGAGCTATGTTTTTACGAATCGGAAACCTGATTCTCGAACTGTCCCACCCCCGATTGAACGGTTCGAAACGCTGCCCCGCAAGCAGCCCTACCAAAGTATTCCTCTCCCACGAGGAAATATTCCCGGAATTCAGGGAATAGAAGCGTCCCTAAGAGGATCAGAAGTACTCGACATGGCCCACGTTTAGGGTCAGGTCGGCTCCGTAAACGGGTAACCTATTGAAAGGGTTTGAATCATGCAGAAGTTTTTCGCCTTGGCTGTGATGCTCGCCGTCACCACTTCGTTCGTTGGCTGCGGTGCTAAAGTGGAAGAGAAGAAGGCTCCCGCTCCCGCTCCTGTTGTCGACACCAAGGAAGGCACCGATGTGAAGCCTGTTGAGCCAGCCCCGATGGAAGAGAAGACTGTTGATCCAGCTCCAGTTGAAGAGAAGGCCCCTGAGTAAGCGCTCGGTTTGAGCGAGTAAATCAGAATTACAAACGGGCAGGCGAATCTTATTTTGCCTGCCCGCTTTGCTTTCTTGAAGCTTACATTAGCGCGATTACTAGGTCGCCCAAATCGAGTCGACATCACCAGCCAGGATATCGAGGAGGTCGCCAAGTTCATCCGACTCGTCGGTGCCGTCCATTGCACCACTCTCGCTAACTGCGGTCGGCAACCAGAACGATGGCGGGAGCAAATCAGGAATGTCGCTACCTGGCATCTCCACCGCGTCCACTTCCACGTACGAGGATGGCCCCGTCGCGCTGCTCGATTCCGGCAACCAGAGCAGCGAATCGGGCTCACTCGCCAAGGGTGCGTGGGAAGCTTCGCTCGCAACCGGTTCTTCGATCGTCGGCTCACCACCGATCAAGGTGAAGCTATTGAGGTAGTTGATGATGATGACGGCGTCGAGCGCGGTGACGAAGTTATCGCCGCTGACATCGACATAGCGAGGCGTCGAGGGGGCCGCCCAGCCAGCAACTTGATGCAGGCCACGCGAGTTGAGTTCATTGACGATCAATACGGCATCGAGCGGCGTGATCTTGCCATCGTTATTTACGTCCCGGGCGTTGGCCTGGTTCTGAAAACGCAGGGAAGCGGTGGTCACCACGTCAATCGACGTGCCGCCGAACGTGATCTTGCTCACGGGCACGACTTGCTGAGGATTGTCCACCATCACATCGTGCAACGTCGCCAAATCGGCGGGATCGGTCGTGAATTTGGCGGAACCAACGGCCACCGCGGTGAAGTTGGCGACGAAGACTTCGGTCGGGCCAGCATCGGCGGGATTCGTGCCGCGAACGGCACCCACTTCGTTCAGTAAACCAGGCACCGACGCCGAACCGCTCCGCAGCGCGTTGAACTCTGGCGAGAAGGTGATATCGAAGCCGTAAGCGTTGTTCATAGTCACCGGCGCGACCAGACCTTGCGAATAGAGCATATCGAAGTAGGCCGCATACACGCCTGGGTTGGTCGATACGGTGCGCAAATCGCGCACGTAAGCATGAACCTGGAACGTGCCACCGATGGCGACTTCGTTGATCACTGCGCCAGTTGCGTCGGTGATGACCAATTCAATCTCGGCTTGATCGTCGGTCGCGCTATCGCCAACTTGCACCGTCACCACCGCTTCCGATCGGCGGCCGTAAGCGTCGCGAATCACATACTGGAATTGATCGACACCTGTAAAGCCTGTCGGCGGACGATAGGTGATGGTCTTGTTGGACGTGACAATGGTGAGACTGCCGCCGCGTTGCGTCGAATGGCTGGGGACGGTCAACGTGACGTTCGCGCCGTAAAGCTGATCGTTGGCGAGTACGTTCATGTTGGTGCCAGCGCTGCTGACGATCGCGGTGAACGAATCGTCGACCGCGACGGGTGGCTTGCCGGCCGTGTTGATGTTGACCGTGACCGTGGCGCTCGACATGCCACCTTTGTCATCGGTAATGGAATAGTTGAACGTCTCTACGCCGCTGGTATTGGCGGGAGGCGTATAGACCAAACGTTGCTCGAGCGCGTTGAGTGTGATGGTGCCGCCCAGGCTGCCGACGCCGCTGTAGCCGAGGATGCGCACAGGGCCCAGCTTGCTGCCGACATCGTTCAGCAACACATCGAGCTTGTTGCCGACACTATTGCGGAATACTTCAAAGGTGTCGGGGGTGGCGATCGGCTGGGGACCAACAATCGAAACGAAGTAATCTTCCACTTCGCCACCGCTGACGTTGCCGGTCGGGCCAACACTCGCGCCATAGCCGTAGCGGAAGCGAGCGTAGGTGTTGGTGACTTTGGCAGTGGCGGGAACGACGAACGAGAGATGATTCACGCCTTCGTTCACGCGACCAGCGGCAATGATTTGCTCGCCGGCATCGTTCCAATCGCCATCGGCGTTGAAATCGACCCAGGCATGCAATAAACCGGAGGCGCGTCCGCCATTACGGACGATGACATCGATGTTGGCGGTCTGTCCGGGCTGCCACGCATTTAGGAAGACAACGCCGTCTTCGTCATCGGCGGCCAGATCATCGCCTTGGGCGCGGTCGGCAGGCTGG
>JBGSHH010000067.1:0-3152 GCA_041752355.1 Pirellulaceae bacterium
GTCGAGCCAGCGATCAAAACGGCGCGAACATTGAAGATCGATCCCACCCCGTCTTCCCAAGGCGAACACTTCATCGCCGGATTGGCGCAATTGGCTGGCGAGCGGTCCTTCGCCATCAAGACACGCAAACGCAGGTGAGTATTCGCCACGCAAGCCGTGGGCGATGCGCGTCGCGAGAAGCTCCGCGCCGCCAATGCCGAGGCTGTGAACCAACTGGCACACCACGGCGGGGCGAACGCGCGCGTGCACGTTGGCATGGCTATGTGGATCCGTTGGTGTTTGGAGGGCGGTCGTCATCAATCGGTTGTGGTCGTGTCCGGCGTTAATTGCCGTCGAGCGAACAAACGCTGGCACACGCGTCGCGCCAACGTTTTGCAGCCTGCCCAGGACTTCAGTTGTGTGCGAATGCGCTGCCGAGCGCCGATGAACGTCGCTGGTGGATCAAAGTCACTCGGCATCTCGGCCTGCGGCAGTGCTCCGCTGTTGTTTGTTCGCAGAAAGTAGTCGCGTGTACCTTCCACCGACGTAATGGCGATGGCCCGTGTGAAGTGCGTCGAGGGAAACGAGAGCAACGCGGACCAGGCGGCGTCGGCTAGCTCATCCCCTTTGGCGACGAGATCCGCGGCCAGCGCTGCGTCCGCATGTTGCGCTGCCAGTCGCAGCGCATTCGCCTTGCGCAAGTCCTGAGCCGCCCATGTTTCGGTGACGTACTGCAACTGCTCGGGACGATCGAGATAGAGCCGTTCGTGAGCGAGCATCCAACGCGCGTAGTGCAACAGGCTTTGCTGGGCGTAATGATACGTGGTATCGATCTGCTTGTATTCCGCTTTGACACGCAAGTAGCGTGCGACAGCGAGCAAAAACACGGGATACGACCAGCGACGTTCGACGTCCAATAAGTCGTGCGCTGCAACATCATCGCGCGGGTGAATACAACGCTTAAGCAGCGTCTCACCGAACTCCAAATACTTCGCCTCGCCTGTCAGTTCCCAGGCATCAAGCATGACGTTGAGTGAATTGCCAGCACCACGGCCAGGACCGTGAAAGTCTTCGTCGCGCGTGCGACTGGCCAATCCTGTGGGTCCATCGTCGAGCCACGCCCAAGGTGCCAGGTGGCCATCATCCATGCGCAGCACCCAGTCAGCCAGACCGACGACTGCGGCGCGCGCGTCCGCATCGCCCGTCAGATAGTAGTAATAGAGCAAGCCGGTGGCGTAGTTGTGTTCGTTGCCTGGGCCGCCACCATAGACGTTCGACTCGCGCGAGGCGTTATAGCGTGAGTAGGTCCGGTGGGTGGCTGTTGCGGCGGTTAAGTAGTGATCGGTGTGCCAAAACATGCCGCCGCAATATGCCGGTTTATCGCGATCGGTGTGGTAGATATCGATATCGATCACGTGGCGAGCAAGCGGATCGGCAATCTGCCACCAGGCATCATCGGAGGTTCTCAACCACTGCACGAGCGTCCCCAGCAGCAGATCGAATTGATTGTTGTAATGCGAAATGACAGGGCCCTGCCCAGAAAAAAATGCCCCCTCATGGTCGCCCCACACTTCGCCGAAGTGCCGCCAGCCGAACTCATCGATCGCTTCCCGTTTGGCGAAGAAATTGTTTTGCCCTGCGACGGCTTTCGACATGACACTCGCCAGTCGTTCGTCGGGATCGCGCTGAGCGGGAAGCATGCAGGACCAAACACCGGAGTCGGCGTGCCACGCGGCAGTGGCGGCAATGTTCGCAGGCGCATGTACCCAGGCCACGGAGCTAACGGCTACATCGGCGTGTTGGTCCAAATGGAACCATACCGTATGCCGCTTGCGCTCGCCTGGCTGCAATTCAAAATCTTGTTCAACCTCACGCGGGAACAATCCGATCCGCACTTCTTGCGGCGACAGCGAAAGGGCCTTCGGAAACTGCTGCCAGAATTCCGGCACGGCGACCGCCAGTGCTCCTTCCGAGTCCTCACGCACGAAAGTAGGTGTCGCGCGGTTGCCAGTTACTGGCAAGTGTTCTTGCGACTGCCAGTCATATCCCCAACGCGACAATGGCACGTGACCGCGCCGATCGACATGGTTATGACTGCGCCAATTACGGCCGCCGCTGCTATGTTGCACCAGCGCGCCACCGCTCGCTGGCATGCACGTGGGATGATGGGGATCGACCCAAAGCTGTGCCTGACGCTGTGATTGCGTCGTATTCCACACCAACGAGACATCGCGGAACAACCAAGATCGCGAATCCCCCAGATCCCACAAGCCGCCGGCATGCCGCGCCGCTTCGGCGTTGTGCAACATGGTTTCACACGAGAACAAGCCCGTTCCGGCATGGAACGTACATCGCAAACGTAAACGCAATTGAGGGTGTTTGGCAACTTCGCCTTCGATCGCCACTATCGTACGCAGCGTGCCAGCATGCTCGAGAATGACACGCTGCCACTTGATGCGCGATACACGGGGACGCAGGCCTTGCACTTTAAGCGAAAGATGGCCTAACAATCGGCCGGATTGGGTTTCGCAAAGGAGCGTTGGTTCGTCCGGTCTACAAATATCCAAGCGGAAGCGATAAGCACCTGTGGACACGCTTGCGCGCTCATCGACCATGCTTGCGACCAGCGCTTGGTGAATGGGCGCGAGTTCACCATCGCCAACTAACAACTCCCAGTTGGACGCACCGGGTGCCATTTCTACTAGCGAAGTCTCGACGAGCAACCATTTAATGGAGCCATCCGGCCAATGGGCAGTGATCCGCGTCTGCACGGGCCAGAGGCGATGTTGCGGATCGCGAAGCGCAAAGTGATCGGTTGTCGTCGCTTGCCCTTTGGCAAATGGTACGCCGAACGTCAACGGTTGCCGTGCGCCGGGGATCTCAATGGCGCAGGCCACGCGCAACGGTACTGCGAAGCGTTCCGCTTTAATGCTTTGTATTGTGGTGGGTGAAGGTAGCATGGTTTAGCTCTTCGCGGATGTTGATAGCATCACGCCTGCTTCTTCTGCCTTCGAAGTGCGACAGTGCGTCGCCACTCTTTCCTCGCGTTTGTCGCGGATAATTTGCGCCGGCACGCCGACGGCCACGCAATCGTCAGGCAACGGTTTGGTAACCACAGCGCCTGCGCCGACGACCGTATGAGCTCCGACACTCGCCATCACGACTGCGCGTTC
>JBGSHH010000068.1:0-25308 GCA_041752355.1 Pirellulaceae bacterium
ATGATCGACAATGTACGCTTGTCGGCCCGCGAAGCAGGTCCGATTTTAGCGTTGGACATCAAGGAAGGGGCAGTCTTGAAACAAGGTGACGTTATCGCCCAACTGGACGACAGCGATTCGCAAATCAAAAAGCGCGCCGCACAAGCCGAGGCCGATGTTGCCGCCGAGCAAGCCAGCAGCGATGTGAGTGTTCGCGCCGCTGAGAAAATGTCCGACGTCGCTAAAGCGGAGTACGACCAAGCGGTCGAGATCAATCGCCGCAATCCTGGTGTCGTGAGTGAAACGGAAGTTCGGCGTCTCAAACTCACTTGGGAAAATGCCGTGCTGAAGATTGAAGCGGCCAAGCTCGAAATGAGCATGGCTTCTCTGGCGGCCAAAGCCAAGCAAGTCGCCGTGGATGCCGCCGATCACGAGATCATGCGCCGCAAGGTGATTGCTCCCTCCGACTGCATTGTCGATCGCGTGTTGGTGTAAGAATCGGAGTGGGTGCAGCCAGGCCAGCCCGTTGTGGAACTGGTCCGCGTCGATCGCTTGCGTTTGGAAGCCTTCTTGAATGCCTACGAAGTATCGCCGCAAGAAGTCGATGGCCGTCCGGTGGTGATTGAAGTTCCCGTTCGCGGCGTTGATGGCAAAGAGAAAATCGAGAAGTTCACGGGCGTGATTAGCTTCGTGAGCAATGTCGTCGTCGCTGATGGTGCCTATCGCGTGATGGTGGAGTTCGAGAATCGCAAGGATGGCAATCATTGGGCCGTGCAGCCAGGTCTTACCGCTAACATGTCGATCAAGATCGGCGCCGCACTCACAACGGCCGAGCGACAATAACAACCGTTATTCATCCTTCGCTTTCCAACGAGCACCAACTCCACATTCACGCCCCATGCTTCGCGTCTCTGGGAATGACCCGGGATGTGAAACAAAGCCTTAGCCACCCACATGATTACTCTTGCCGAAAGTCTGGTAAGTAGCACATCCAGGCCGGTGAAGCTGCGCATGCGGCCCGACTTGGAAGCGCGCCGCCAGAAATACCAGGGGCAGGGGTTTTGGGTGGTGAAGGAGCCGGTGGGGCTGAACTACTATCGCTTCCACGAGGAAGAGTATGCCATCTTGCAAATGCTCGATGGCCTGACGAGTTTGGAAGCGATCAAAGAGCGATTCGAGGACGAATTCACACCGCAAAAGATCACCTTTCAAGACCTGCAACAGTTCGTCGGCATGTTGCATCGTAGCGGGTTGGTGATTTCCGAAGCGTCAGGCCAAGGCAAGCAACTGAAGAAACGTCGCGATCAGAAAGCGCGCAAGGAGTTATTAGGCAAGTTTGCGAATATCTTCGCTGTCCGCTTTCGTGGTATCGATCCCGATTGGATTTTGAACTTGCTGCATAAGTACGTTTGGTGGTTCTTCTCACCGGCGTTTATGATTATCTGGCTGATGGTGGTGGCCAGCGCCGGCACGCTGGTACTCGTCGAATTCGACGTATTTCGCAGTCGCTTGCCAGCTTTTCACGACTTCTTCGCGCCGCATAATTGGCTGTACCTCGCCTGCACGATGGCGGTTGTGAAGGTTTTGCACGAGTTTGGCCACGGCTTGTCTTGTAAGTATTTCGGCGGTGAATGCCACGAAATGGGCGCCATGCTCCTGGTGTTTACGCCTGCGCTCTACTGCAATGTTTCCGACTCGTGGATGCTGCCGAATAAGTGGCATCGGGCGTTTATCGGCGCGGCGGGAATGTACGTCGAAGTGTTTTTGGCCTCCATCGCCACGTTTGTGTGGTGGTTCAGCGAGCCGGGGTTTGTAAATCAGGTCGCGCTGAGCGTGATGTTCATTTGCTCGGTGAGCACGGTGATGTTCAATGGCAATCCCCTGCTCCGTTTCGATGGTTACTACATCTTGATGGACTTGCTGGAGATTCCCAATCTGCGGCAAAAATCGACCGAAGTCTTGCGCCGTACTTTGTTTGAATGGTGTCTCGGCGTCGAGCAGCCGGAAAATCCATTCCTGCCGCAAAAGCATCAGTTCTTCTTTGGCATGTTCACGGTGGCGGCGGTTATTTACCGCTGGGTCGTGGTCTTCTCGATCTTGATGTTTTTGAACGCCGTACTGAAGCCTTACGGCCTGGAAGTTGTCGGGCGAATGATCGCTTTGACGGGCTTTGTGGGTCTGGTAATTCAACCGATCATGGAACTTGCCAAGTTCTTTTATATTCCGGGGAGAATGAACAAGATGAAACGCCATCGAGTCATTATTTCGGGTACTTGCGTGGCAGGCTTGTTGCTGTTCGTACTCTTCCTGCCGCTGCCGCACTATGTGCGCTGCTCGTTTGAAGTTGCGCCGCGTGATGCCGCTGGCATCTATGCCGAAGCGCCGGGCCGCATCACGCTGTGCAACGTTAAGCCGGGTGACAAAGTGGAAGCCAACAGCACCGTACTGTTGGAACTTGAAAGCTTGCCACTCGAAGCCGAAGTCGTCGCGCTCAATGGCAAATTGGCGGAGGCCAAAGCCGAATTGAGTAGTCTCCGCGAGCGACGCTTTGTCGATCGCACGGCCGAATTGCAGATTTCGTCAGCGGAAGAAATCGTGCAGATGGTCAGCGAACAGCTTGTGGAAAAACGCGCCGAACTGGCCCGTGCCAAAGTGGTTTCGCCCATTTCGGGCACCGTGATGGCGACGGCTTATCGCCCCGCGCAAGATCGCGGTGACGGCCGTTTGCCGACCTGGTCGGGATCGGTTCTGGATGAAAAGAATCGGACCGCTGTCTTAGCCGAAGGCGATCAAATCTGTTTCGTTGGTGACCCGACCAAACTGGAAGCGGTGTTAGTCATCGATCAAGGCGATTTTAGCCTGGTGAAGCCGCAAGATCCCGTGGCTATTATGTTGGAGAGCTATCGAGGTCGGACGATCTATACGAGCATCGATAAGAAGGCGATGGTCGATCTCAAAGTTACGCCCACCGCGCTGGCCGAGCAAGCAGGCGGTGGTGTGAAATCGAAGCAAGACGCGTCGGGAAATTCCGTCCCGATGAGTACGGCGTATCATGCTCGCGCTTTGGTTGACGATCCAGAAAGCGAATTTCGGATTGGCATGCGAGGTCAGGCGAGAATCTTCACCGGCTGGACTCCGTTAAGCGTTCGCATCTATCGTTACGTTGCCAAGACGTTCAATTTCGATCTGTAAGTGAATGTGAAAGTCCCGGGAAGTAAAACTGGGCAAGCCAGTCGCAACAAGACGGTCGGTTTAGGAAAGCTGTAAGGATTATGTGCATCGTAGCGACCATTATTTACCGCATAGTGCGGTAGCATTTTGGTCGCAATAACTTATCTTTGAGGGGGAATGGGTTCCCGATGAACCAGCCCACTCGTCACCCAACGTCTCTACCAATTAGGGAGAAACCTCGCATGTCGGAACACGAAAACCCTGCCGAAGACGCACCAGCCACCGCTCCTGCTCCTCAGCAGCAGTATCAGGTGCAAGTCGACGACAGCAAAGTCATGGCTACCTATGCCAACTTTTGCCGCGTCACCGGCAGCCCTGAAGAACTGATCATCGATTTCGGTCTCAATCCGCAGCCGGTGGGCGTTCCTCAACATCCAATCGCCGTAACTCAACGCGTGATCGTGAACTTCTTCACCGCGAAGCGTTTGCTCGCCGCGCTGTCGATGTCCGTCCAACGTCATGAAGCGGTCTTTGGCGTCCTCGAAACGGATATCCAGAAGCGCGTCCGCACCAAGTAACCTTGGTAATCGGCGAGCACGACAATCAATTAGCGGCTGGCTTCCTTTGTGGGGAGCGAGCCGCTTTTTTCGTATTGCTACGAGAGTAGCGTTGGTCTAGCCTCGTTTGGGGCGCGGCACGCGACTGCCAGCTCCTTTTCGTCCCCGCTTACCTTTGTTTCCTTTGCCGATTTTTTCGACGTCGGACTTCTTCTCGCCCACCGAGTCGCACATGCGCGTAATCCGATCGCGCAGCGCTGCCGCCCGCTCGAATTCCAAATTCTCCGCCGCCGCCAGCATTTCCGTTTCCAACTCTTGGATGAATTCCTTGGTGATGTATTCGCTCTCGTCCGTCATGCCGGCTGCCGCGTTCGCTTTGCGATGCGCGGCCGCTTCGGCTTCGATACTGGCGCGAATGTTTTTCTTTACCGTAGCAGGCGTGATGTTGTGTTCGCGATTGTATTCTTCTTGGATCGCGCGGCGTCGGGAGGTTTCATCGATGGCCCTTTGCATGGAATTGGTCATTTTGTCCGCGTACAGAATGACCTTGGCATTCACATTACGGGCGGCGCGTCCGATCGTCTGGATCAATGACGTTTCACTGCGGAGAAAGCCTTCCTTGTCAGCGTCCAAAATGGCCACCATGGAAACTTCCGGCAAGTCGAGCCCTTCGCGTAACAAGTTCACGCCCACAAGCACGTCGAACCGCCCTTCCCTCAAGTCTCGCAATAACTCCACGCGTTCAAAGGCGTCGAGTTCGCTGTGCAGCCACTTGCATGCCACGCCTTGTTCGGCGAGATAGGTCGCAAGGTCTTCCGCCAGTCGCTTGGTGAGCGTCGTCACCAAAACCCTTTCTCGCAAGGCCGCGCGTTCGCGGACTTGCCCCAGTAAATGCTGTACTTGACCGCGCGCCGGTAGAACTTCCACTACTGGGTCCAAGAGCCCGGTGGGACGAATGATCTGCTCGACCACTTCGCCGCCTGTCTTTTTAAGTTCGTAGTCGTCCGGCGTCGCGGACACAAACACGGTGTGATTTAGCTTGTTCTCCCATTCTTCGAACTTCATCGGACGATTGTCGAGAGCGCTAGGCAAGCGAAAGCCATGCTCCACCAAGGTTGTCTTGCGACTGCGATCACCAGCATACATGGCTCGGATCTGCGGCACCGTGACGTGCGACTCATCGACAACGAGCAGGAAATCCTTGGGGAAATAGTCGTACAGTGTATCGGGTGCCGAACCAGGTTCCTTGCCGGAAAGAGGGCGACTGTAATTCTCGATGCCAGGGCAATGCCCCACCTCCAGCAGCATTTCAATATCGAAACGCGTGCGTGCATTGAGTCGCTGCGCTTCGAGCAGCTTGCCGGCGCCGCGCAGCTGCTCCAGCCGTTCTTCCAGTTCGTCCTTGATGGATTGCACCGCCGCAGCCACGCGACTTTCCGGCATCACAAAGTGCTTGGCGGGGTAAATGAAAAGTTGATCCTGAGTCGCGATGGTCTCGCCGCTGGTGGGATTGATGATCGAGAGTTGCTCGATCTCGTCGCCCCACAGTTCGATGCGTAAGGCAAATTCTTCGTACGATGGCCATAATTCAATACAATCCCCGCGGACTCGAAACTTGCAACGAGTGAAGCTCACATCGTTGCGTTCGTACTGGATATCCACCAATCGCATCAACATCTCGTCGCGATCGAGTGTATCTCCTTTGCGAAGCGCCACCATCATCTGCTTGTAGTCCGCTGGCGATCCCAAGCCGTAGATGCTCGACACGCTGGCGACAATGAGCACATCTTGCCGGCTGACCAGTGAACTGGTGGCGGCGAGGCGGAGACGGTCGATTTCCTCGTTAATTGAGGAATCTTTCTCGATGTAGATATCGCGCTGCGGGATGTACGCTTCTGGTTGATAGTAGTCGTAATAGCTGACGAAATAATGGACCGCATTGTAAGGAAAAAAATCTTTGAACTCGCTGTAGAGTTGCGCCGCTAGCGTCTTATTGTGGGAAATGACCAGCGTCGGCTTCTGGATTTGTTGGACAACATTGGCCATCGTGAAGGTCTTGCCGGAACCGGTCACGCCCAGCAGCACCTGTTCGCGCTTTCCGCTACGAATACCCTCGACCAACGCCTCGATGGCTTGCGGCTGGTCGCCAGCAGGCGAATACGAACTGACGAGATTAAAATCCACGCGATTTTTCCTATGCGAACGGCAGCACTAAGACGCGATTTACCTGCGTCAAGCTTGAATCGAACAGGGGAACCCCAGATTATACCGTCCTGGGTGCCTCTTGGTCAGTTGCCAGCCACCGCTTCCGCCTCCGCCATCGGGAGCAGATAGGGCTTGATGCGATCGAGCGTTTTTGGACCGATGCCGCGGACGCGTCGCAAATCGCTGTGATCGCGAAAGGGGCCATTGGCGATGCGATCCTCGACAATTCGCTGCGAAAGCGCATCGCCGATCTCCGGCAGCACCATGAACTCCACCGCCTCGGCCCGGTTAATATCGACCATATAGTCGATGCGAATCGGCTCCGCGTGCTCAATTTCGATCAACTCATGTCGCCACCCTCCCTGCCACCAATGACAGGCGACAATGACTGCCAGTCCCAGCGCAAGTAATAGCGCGGCCGCAGTCTGATCGCCAGACCGCAACCACGGGGATCGAGATGGTTGTGGAGGGTCCATATTCGGATTGCGTCCTGGTGGTTATTATCGCAAATAGCATGACCGATTGCACGTCGATTTTGTCGCAGTGAGGGAACGATGGCGAAGGAATTCACGCAACATATCTGGAACGCGGAACTAGCCGACGACTGTCGTCAGCTCATTCATCTGGCGGTGCGCGAGGATTTGGATCGCCTATATGACTGGACTACGGCAGCGCTAGTTCCCGAATCCGCTCGGGGAGCAGCGCTCGTCGCCGCGCGCAAGCCTGGTGTCGTCGCTGGCGTGATGGTCGCCAGGCAAGTCGTGGAGGTTATGCAGTTGGATGTCGAGTGGCAGGCTTTGCTCGATGATGGCGCGGCTGTTGAGGCCGGTACGGCGATTGCCGAATTGCGTGGCTCAGCGCGCGATATGCTCACAGGCGAGCGAATTTTGTTGAATTTCGTCGGCCAACTGTCGGGCATCGCGACGCTGACGCGGCAATATGTGGAGGCGATTGCTGGCACTAACGCTCGCATTTACGACACGCGCAAGACGACGCCTGGCTGGCGTCGGCTGGAGAAGTACGCGGTCCGCTGCGGTGGTGGAACAAATCATCGCACCGGTCTCTTTGATGCCGTATTGATCAAGGACAACCATCTTGCCCTGGCGAGTGCCTGCGCGGATGCTCCCGCACGTACTCCCGCCGAGGCGATTCACGCCGCGCGGAAGTTCCTCGAAACCATGCTCGGTGTTGAGCGTGGCGGCGGGATGATCGTGGAGATTGAGGTCGATTCGCTCGCTCAATTCGACGAAGTGTTGCCACAAAGTCCGGATATCATTTTGCTCGATAACATGACGACTGACATGTTGCGTGAGGCGGTCGAAAAGCGCAATGCTTCCAACTTGTCGGTTCAATTGGAAGCGTCCGGCGGCGTCAACTTGCAAACCGTTCGCGCCATCGCGGAGACAGGCGTCGATCGCATTAGCGTGGGAGCCTTAACGCACTCCGCGATCTGTTTGGACATCGGTCTGGACTGGTTGTAGCGAAGAATCGCGACGTACCACGCTCTGTTGTGGCTCTTTCGTGCTTGCGCCCTGATCGGCATCAGGGGCATTCTTTTGACACGAGATGATCGCGACCTATGGTTGATTGTACCCGCGCTCTGGGGAGGGGCGTTGGTCAACTGCGCGGCAGGGAAAGCTTGGAGCTTGAGGGGACCCTGCCGCGCTTTTTACTTTTCAAATAATGGTCCCTATTTTTTCGGGACCACTCCTCCAACTGCCGCCCGGCCGAAAGGCTAAGCCATGTCGCGTAAGGGATTTAGTTTGGTGGAAGCGATGGTCGCGCTGTCGATCACGGCGATGGCCGGTTCGGTGCTACTGCTGGCAACCGAAGGTGTTCTCAAGACCACCAATGACGCCGTGGCCCAAACGACGGCGCAAGGCATGGCGGCACAGTTAATCGACGAGGTCATGGGTGCGCGCTATCACGCGGCGACGGGAAATCCCTACGAAACCGTTCTTTCTGCCAGCGTCTATGAGAAAAGCGGCTCGGGACGCGAGCGCTATGATGATACCGACGACTTTAACAACTACTCCGCTTCGCCTCCGCTGGATACCTACGGCGTGGAACTTGGCAAGGGCGACGATTACGGTGGCAATCGACATCCCAATTTCCGAAGCCCTGGCGACGATTTCGCGAATTGGCGACAGCGAGTGGTGGTTTACTACGTCGATCCTAGCGATCCCACTCGGCGATTGCCTGGCTTTCAAACGAGTGACTATCGAGCGGTGGAAGTAACCATAGAACGAACCGAATCGAACGGAGGCATCCGACCGCTGGCGAAGCTGCGGCGCGTGTATTGCTATGTTCCCATTCCGTAAACCAAAACGTCCGTCGCGACGTGTCGGGCTGACACTGCTCGAGTTGCTGATCGCCAGTAGTATCATGGCGATCATGGCTGGTGTTCTTGGCGCGCTAGCGTTGAGCGTGCAAATGCAAAGCGAGCATAGCCAAGGTCATGGCGAGGCGGTCCAGCACGCGCGTGTCGTAATCGACCGACTGCAGCGACTGATGAACGAGGCGACGGCGAATGAGCAGTTTCCTGGTTTCTATATTCAAAGTGAAAAGGTAGGACCCTATTGGTATCCTGACACGATTGTAATCTGGCATCCCGAAACGGTCGCGCTCGATCCCCAAGGGCTTCCGCGGTGGAACGAAGTCATCATTATCTGCCCTGATGATGAATCGCCGAATGTTCTGCTGGAAATCACCGATCCGACGAATACGGCTACTGTTCCTGCGACCTCAAACGCATCGGCTTGGAGTTCGGCACTGTCATCCATCCGACAGTCAAATGCTGTGGAACGTGTGGAATTGACGCCCTTGCTTCGCACGGCGTCGACAACCCTGGGTGCGGCCAATACAAACGAGCGGGCTGCCGTTCGATTTGATCTTCGCTTACGACCGGACGATGCAGAATGGGCGGACTATAAAGCTGGCAATCGCAGTTGGAATAATTTGCCGTGGGTGCAGGGAATTCGTGGCACCAAAGCGGGATTGCGACAGTCTTGGTGTCGGATCGAATTGCAGATGGTTCCAGGTGTGGATTCACCAGCGGATGATCCCTCCGGACAGAAGGCGTTGACGTTTTTCGGTTCCGCGGCGGTCTACTACGAGTTGCATCAATGAGAACTATCCAAAGCAATCACCAGCGGATCAGGTCGGTGGAACGTGGCTCGTGGCGACGCGGCATGACCGTGGTCGTGGTGCTAGGTGTGATCTCCATTACACTCGCGCTATCCTATGCGATGCTGCGGGCGCAGATGACGTCGACCGAAATTCAGTCAAATCTCGATCGTCGCGCTGCCGCTCGCCAGGCCGCTTACGCCGGCGTTTCCGCAGCGCTGCGCAAAATGAGTGACGCCAGTTGGCAAGGTGTGGATACTCCGCTGACACAGGACCTGGCGGAAGAGCAGTGGTTTGAAGTTAGCTTTGAAACCGGCGACGCAAATCTCACCTCGAGCGCGCCCGACTATGCGGAATACCCGTTTCGCGTAACGATCCATTCCGTAGGCTATGCCGCCGACCTGGCCCAACCTGATGTACGCGCTAGTTACAAAGTGCAGGCCGTGGTGCAGTTGATTCGGAAGAAGCTGTATGACGAGCCGGCCGTCTGGTCGAACGTGCGTAACTACACCACGTATCAGTGGTCGGGCAACTCTTCCACGATCGAATTTCCTACGCATGTCGAAGGGCGGTCGTATTTCCAAGGGCAATTGATCCTTTCCAGCGATTATCCGATCGATCCCGCGAGTCGCTTACGCTATCTCAGCGATCTCAACGCTATGCGAGGCGCTGGCTTGGGAGATCAACGTCCGTTGTCGGGACCGATCGATACACCGTTCGTCAAGCAACTTACCGCGGTACTCACGCTGCTGGGGACCAATCAAGGCGTGGCGCTCAATGATGTCGGCATTAATACCGGTGCGCCGGTCAATCACCCCTCGACAACAACCAGCTATAAACTGTATCCCGGCGGCAAAAGCTACGACATGCCGGTGCTGCAGTCGCTCTATGGCAGCACGCTAACCGGCGTGAATTTGCAGCCTGATCCTAAACTCAATCCGCTGGGAATCTACTTGAGCAATGGCCTCATCACACTGGGCGACAATGTTTCGGTCCAAGGTACGCTCATGACCACCGGAAGTTCAGACCCGGATATTCGCATTTCAGGGGACAATGTCAGCTTGCTCGGTCAGAACTTGCCAGCACTCGAAGGCTCGACGACGAAGTATCAATTACCCGTCGCCTTGGTGAAAGACGATCTGTACATCTTTGGGACGGCGAATGCGTCGATAAAAGGGCTGGTGGCAGTTTGGGATGAGTTCGCGTATGTGCGTGCCGACTCCACCGCGAAATGCGATCTCAAGGGGCGCGTGGTCGCCAGTCGTTTGAATCTTAACGGTCGAATTCCCTGGGACTTGTCTCTCCTGTCGTGGCAAAGCGAGTACTTCAACTTCGTCTTGCAGGAACTGCTCGGGGGGGGGAATGCTATCCCGTATTTTCCAGTCTGGTTGCAGTATACGCGGGCTTTGAAGTACGAACCGCTCTTGACGATTTCGCCCGATTCTGCGGAGATTGTCCATCGTTGGCAGGTTTGGAATCAGCCAATCTATGCGCCAGCCGATAGCGATGACGGTGGATTGCGTTGGAACCTGGTCAATTGGGTCGATAATCCGCGCGTCGCCAACTAGCAACACTTATTCAAATACGAAAGTCGCACACATGATCTGGTACAAGTCACGATGGACATGGATTGTGGCCGCCAACATGCTCGCCTGGGGCTTATTTGGCATGTATCCCTACATTCAAGCGCAACAGCCCAAGGGACCGCAGTTACCGTTTGCCAACTCCAACGAGCAGCGCTCCGAATTGGTGAAGGAAGTACGCGAGATCAAGGAGTTGATCAAAGAGACAAATGCGTTGTTGCGCGAAGGGGTCGAAAAGAATGTTGGTAAGAATCAGCGCTAAGACAGGGTGCCGCCCAGTGCGGCGTTCGGCCTACACCTTGATCGAACTGCTCATTGTGGTCACGCTGATGGGCGTGTTGACGGCGATCTTGTTGCCGAAGTTCGAGCCCAATACGTTTGAGCAATTGCAAGGCGCGTCGCAGATCGTCGCCGCCGAATTGGCGTATGCACGCAGTTTGGCCGTCACGAATGACAGCCGTTATTCGCTAACCTTTTCGTCCAGCGATAACGCTTACACGTTGCGACACACTGGTACCAATAGTCTGCTTGATGTGCTGCCGTTAACTCCTTATCGCAATTCGGGCGATAGCCCCGATGCGCAGGTCACCTACTTGGAGGACTTGCCGCATTTGGGAGCGAGTGTCGAAATCATTGGCGTCCAAGTGGGTACCGACGCCCTCGCTGCTGCGGGGGAAATTGAGTTTGATTCACTAGGTGGATTGACGGAAGCCGAGGCAATTGTCGTTGTATTGGCCTGCGGACAGGACAATGCAAGGCGTTATTTGCCCATCACTATTTCCCCGGTGACCGGCCTAACGACAATCGGCGATTACACCGCCGTCGCTCCGTAAAACAAGTTTTACGGTTGTATCAAATTGGCCGATTGTGCCGGACCGCCATTTCTTGCGCAGGCGCGCCGTGTGCCATTTCTCGACCCATACTTGCAATAGGCGCTAGGTTCGTTGCTGCCATCGTGACAAGCAACGGCCGTTCGCCTGATGATCCGCAATTTAGAGATGGCATCATGGTGCATTGGTTATCGAAACACCGCTATTCGCCGATTGGCGTCGATGTCGGTTGCCGATCGGTAAAACTCGTGCAATTCAATGCTGATCGCACGGGCTTAATCGACGTTGCGCGGGCGGACTTGCCGGCTATCGATTTGAAGTCGTTGTCACCGGAAAAGTATGCTGAGCATGTCGCAGCCGCTATCGCGAAGGCGCGTGAAGGAAAGAGCTTTCGCGGTAAAGAAATTGTCTTGGGACTCTCCGATCGCGATATGTTTTTGCAGAACATCCGCGTCGCGAAGTGCGAAGGGCAGGAACTGGACCGCGCCGTTATGCAGGAAGCAGCCGGGCGCATTCCCTACAACGTCGGTGAGACCGAGATTCGTTACTTGGAAATGGCGGATGTTCGCCAAGGCGACGCCACGTTACGCGAAGTCGTACTCATGGCGTGCCATCGCCCCATCTTGGAGCGTGTGTTGGGCGTATGTCCACTCACCGGACTCAATCCGGTCGCGATTGATGTCGAACCTGCGGCGTTGGTGAGAAGCTATGCATCGCAATGCCGTCGCGACGCCGATCAGCAGCAGCGTGTTCTCCTGCTACATATCGGCTATTCGAGTACTGCGGTGGTGATTGCCAAAGGTGGCGAGGCGCTGTTTGTGAAGTACCTGGAAATTGGCGGCAAAAACTTCGACGAATCGGTCGCCAAGCATCTGTCGATGGATCTCCACGACGCTGCCTCGTTTCGACGCACTAACAGTGATCGCCGTGGCGATGCTCACGATCCGGAGATCTCCGCTAGTATTGCCGAAGGCATGCGACCGGTCATTGAAAAAATCACCAACGAACTATCGATGTGCATTCGTTATCACAGCGTCACCTTTCGCGGCCAACCACTAGTGAAACTTTTGCTCGGCGGCGGCGAAGCGACGCCTGCACTGCTGGAAGCGTTTGGCAAGCGACTGTCGCTCAAAGGAGAATTGAGCGAGCCTTTGCGGCACTTCACCACTCCAACGCAATTGGGCCGTAAAGGACAGTGGGACGTGGCCGTGGGACTTGCCTTGCGAATCGTCGCCTAACCGACGGTCGGAGATTGTACTCATGAAGACGATTGACTTTTTACCAACCAAATACCGCGATCGCTATGCCGCGCGCGCTGCCGTAATCAAGCGCTGGACGATTGTTTGCGGCATTGCGGTGCTGATTGCGCCCCTGGCTTGTCTTCAGAATTGGCAACATCATCGCGTCGTCACCGATCTCGTGGCTATCGAGGGTCAGTACAGTTCCGCCGTCAAGCGGGCTGCCCGACTGGACGAACTGCGTGCGGATTTGGAACTGGCGCGCGGCGAAGCGGCCTTGCTGGCCTATCTCAATCATCCTTGGCCTCGTACGCAAGTTCTCGCCAGAATCAATGAGCCTCTGCCGGAAGCGGTGCGTCTGACGAGCATCCACATGCTGCCGGAAGCGGTGAAGACCGCCGAGGATGCAGCAGGTGGCGCACGAAATCGGGCGGCCCGTCGCGCGAACCAGCAACAAGAGTCGAATATTGACGACAGACGTCCCGCCGCCGAGAAAGATCTCCTCAAGCTGGCGCAGCAAAACGAGCAGAACGACACCATTGTCGTGTTGACAGGTATCACCGTTGATACGACCGATCTGCACAAATACGTCGCCAAGCTTCGCCTGAGTGAGTTGTTCGTCAAGAGCGAGCTCAAGTCGCTGGAGTCGATCGCCGCGCAAGACACAAGCAAGGCTCAGAAGTTCGAGATTCGCCTGGTCATGGCGGATGGCCACGCGAAGCTGCCCAAGTCCAAGGGAACAGAAGTTACCCCAGGCAGCGTCGCCGGGGCATTGCCTCCTTCACTTGAGGTGGCACAACGACCATGAAGAAGTCATCGAAACCAACTCAACATACCTGGTTGTTTGCAGTCTTGATCAGCGGCAGCGTACTGGGCTACGTCTTCCTGATATTTCTACCGGGTCAGCGGGCGACAGCTAGCCTGTATGGCGAATTCATCGACAAGCAGAACTACGTTGTCGATTGCCATCAATTCGATAGTCAAATCGCCGATGTCGAGGCCGAACTCAAGCGAACAAACAACTTCATCGACGATTGGCGCAACAACTCGTGTAGCGAAGCTCGTCTAGCGCATGTGTTTGTCGAGATCACCGAAGATGCCGAACAAGCCGGTGCCGAAATCGTACGTTTTGAGCCGCAACCGGTCGAAATGCTCGACTCGTTGCAACGCATTCCCGTGCAGATGGCATGCGAAGGGAATTTTGTTCAGCTGTTCAATTTATTGACCAACCTCGAAGCGCTGGCCCCCGACTTTTGGATCACGGATCTTAAAGTGGAACCTGTTTCCGCGCAATCAGAACGCTTGCGTTGCGAGCTTAGTTTGGCATTTTTTGCCGGTAAACGTGAGATTTCCGATTGAACAAGACGTGCCGCCAACCGATACAAGTTGAGCCGGACCACATTGGTACGGAGAAGTAACGTGAATGCTGACAAGCTAGCAAGAGCTGCCAAGAAGGAATTGACGCGTAATCCCAAGAAGACGATTGCGCTGGGCCTGGTGACCCTCGTTGCAGTTTGGTTCTGGGTTCCTTTGGCGTGGAAATGGTTAGGAGGCGATGCTAGCAAAGCGAAGTCGCGGAAGGCCGCGCAGGTGGCGGCGAAAGTTGAAAACGCGCTACCAAGCAATACTAGCAAGGCAGGTGAGATAGAACCGGAAGTTGTGCCGTCCGTGACGAAAGTGGATTGGGAAGAACTATTGTCTCGCATGGCGCGCGACCCTCGCATGCAAACAGCTGCTCTCGTGACGGCGGGACGGGATCCGTTCCTGGCGACAAACGTGGAGAAGCAGGCGGTGGCCGAAGCAAACGCCGTTGAAGCGGAGAACGGAAACGTTTCAGCAGTCGCGGCACCCGTCGAACTGACGCCGGAGAATGTAGGATTGGTTCTACAGGGGACATTGATCACATCGCGAAACCCGCAAGCCACCATCAATGGTAAAGCGTATGGAGTGGGTGACAAAGTGACGGTAAAGGCGGATGCGACGGGCAGTGCGCGTTTAAAAGATACCGAATTTGAAGTCCTGGAAATAGCGCCGCGGCGAGTAGTGCTGCGGCATGAAAATCGAACGTACGAGGTCATCCTAGGCGGGGCAGCGCTCGCCGAAGGTGATGTGTTGAAGTTTGGTTCGCAAGCGAGTTCTCGCTAGCAGAGTGCAAATCCTTATGCCGTAAGCGGCGCAGTCGGATCGCAAGACACCGCAATCTTGAGATCTTGCCGCTTAAACCGTGGTCAGGGACGACCCATGCAAAGTTTGCTTCGCATTTCCATGCTGGTAGTTTGTGCCGCTGTGGGCATTGGTGTGGCGATTTCGCTCGCGATGTCGACAACGCCCGATGACTCCGCGAGCCCGGCTGATCTTGTCGCGCGCTGGCTGCCGAAGACGGAGGCGCCGCGGAAAGAGCTGGACGATGCGCCAATTGCGGCCAAGCCCGCTCCCATTCCAGAACCCGCGCCTGCGCCGTTGCCTGTCACGACGCCGGTTGTGATGGCCCCTGCTCCGCCGCCAGTCTATGCGCCACACTACGGTCCGGTCGCCAATCAGCTCGAAGCGTTTGAGAAGGCCATCGATAAGTTGCAAGCAGCGACGGAACGAAACGGCAATGTGGTCGCCGAGGCGCTGCAAGAACTCAAGCAAGCGCCGCCGGTTGCGCCAGCGCTCGATCCCTTGCCAGCACCGACTCCGACTCCACCTGAATTGGAAGAGGTTGAGCCGAAGCGAGGTATCTCTCATGTGCTGCGAGGGGAAGGAGACAACACGCTCATTCTGGATGTGCAAAACTCGGATCTGCGCACGGTGCTACAACAAATTAGCGCGCAAGCTAAGCTCAATATCCTGACGAGCAAGAGCGTTACCGGCAATGTGTCCGCGGTGCTTACCGATGTCGATGTATTTACGGCGCTGGACGCTGTACTGAAGTCGACCGGTTTCGTGGCCCGTCGCGAAGGGGATTTCATCTACGTCGGTACGCCCGAAGACCTGCAAGATATGGACCGCGCCCAAGACATCATTGCCTCACGCGTCTATCGTCCCAATTATGTTAGCGCGGCGGATCTACAGCAGTTGATTACGCCGATGCTCACGCAGAACATTGGACGGGTCAGCGTTAGCGCGGCTTCCGAGGTTGATATCCCCGCGGATATTGTGAAAACCGGTGGCAACAACTTTGCTGGCACGGATGTGGTCATCGTCCGCGACTACGAGATGATGCTGCGTCAAGTTGACCAACTGGTGGCAGACATCGATGTTCAGCCGCAACAGGTATCCATCGAAGCGATGATTCTGAGTGTGAAGCTCGATGACGAGACGCAGTTTGGTGTCGATTTCGCACTTTTGCGAGATCAGAACAATGTTCGCCTGGTCTCGGGCTCGCCCTTGGCCAACTTGGCGCAGTTCAACGTGAGCGGCGACGGCTTGCGATTCGGGTTTTTGGATGCCAGCACTGCGGTGTTTCTCAACGCCTTGGAATCGATCGGCGAAACCAACGTGGTTGCTTCGCCACGCATTCTCTGCCTCAATAAGCAACGAGCGGAAATTCTGATTGGCTCGCAGTTGGGTTATGTGAATACCACCGTCACGGAGAACGCTTCCACGCAATCCATTTCATTCCTGGAAGTGGGTACGCAGCTCCGCATCAGGCCGTACATCTATTCCGATGGTTCTATCCGTTTGGAAGTGCATCCCGAACTATCCACGGGCAAAGTCGAAGTGAAAGAGGGGTTCACGCTGCCGGATAAGAACACCACGCAAGTCACAACCAACGTCATGTGCCACGATGGCAGCACCATGATTATCGGTGGACTTATTCGCGAGGATCTAACCAACGCCACCACGCAGATTCCGTTTCTGGGTAGTTTGCCGTACATCGGACCAGCGTTCCGCCAAAAGACCGCCAAAAACAGTCGGCACGAAATCATCGTACTCATCACGCCGCGGTTGGTTTCCAATCCCATGCTGGCAAGTGAAGGCAAGCAAGCGCAACGCGAATATGCCGTGCGACAGGCGAATTATCTCGACAAGTTGAGTCCCATCGCTTCCCGTCACTATGCCCGTCACTATCTGCGTTTGGCCTATGCCGCCCGCAATGCCGGTGATATTCGGGTCGCGCTACGCTATGCGAATCTGGCGGTTCATTTTGATCCAACGAGTTTGGAAGCCAGCAACGTTCGTAGCGAAGTGGCCGCCTTGCAACCGGGTTTCGACAACAATCTGCATAACTATCTCAAAGATGGCCTGCGCCCCTGGCAGCATCCCGTGCGCGACTACACCAAGCAAGGTCATCCCTGGTCGCCGGGCAATCCGCCCGAAGGCGAAGAGGAAGTCTACAATCTTTACGATCCCGGTGTGCCGGGACGTTCGTTCACGATCGATCCTGGTACTCCGCCTCAACGAAAGCTCGCCACGCCATGAGACGTGTGTTGCTCATCATCACCGTTAGTTTTGTCAACTGTGTGGCTGGTTGCGGGACATCCCATACTTGGCTCAACCCGTCGGCGAAGGACACGCCTTCGCGTGAGGAACGTCGCGAAGATGCCTTGCGTCGCTTCGAACAGCATCGCGACGAAGCGCAATTCGCTGGCGCCATGGAGCGATGGCAAAGTGGCGATCCGAATACCTGTCAGGCTCAACTGACTTCCATCGTTGCGCGAAACCCCAAGCACCTGCTCGCCCGTCGGGCACTCGCCGATCTCGCCATGGAACGAGGCAACGTCGCCCAGGCGGAATCTGAATTGCGTGCGATTTTGGAGATCGCACCGGACGATGCTCCCACACAGCATTCCTTGGGCTTGCTCCTGGAAAGTCTGAATCGAACCCAAGAGGCACGTGTGCACCTTATGCGCGCTGCGGAGCTGGTGCCGGACAATACGCTTTATCAGCTTTGCGTGCAAAACGATGACAATTCAACCCCCGCTGCTCAGGTCGCGACAAGCACGGAGAATCGCTAACGTCGGATCAATCTGCGCAACTACACCGCCTCGATCGAGGTAGGTAGCACGGCTGCTGCGGATTATATCGACGGTAACATCAATCGCCCCTCTGGCGTTTCCTGGCCCGTTTTGGACAACCTGCAACGTCTGACCTAAGTTTGCAGTGGCTGCGGGCGATTGCGCGCTTGTTCTGTGTCGAATGAGCGCAATCTCCGCCGCGCCGGATCGGGCCTTCACGCAAGCGTTGCGCGAGTTTGATCTGTGCTGTGTTTACTCGATTCGATCCTGTTCTGATGCGTCCAAATTCTTCCACCAACCTGCTCATTAGCGTACTGCTGGCGCTAGTCATCGCTGCTGCGGTGGCGTGGGCGGTTGCGCCCGTGGCGATTGTGGAAGCCTGGTGGTTGCGTTTGCTGGTACTGGGCGTCTTGGCGACTGTCGCCTCTCCCGTACTTTATTGGCAGCTGTCAAAATCCGGCCAAAGCGATACCAAGGCGCAGCAGTTGTTTGCGTCACTCTGCGATATGGAAGCGAACGATCTGAACCTTGATGATGCCGAGTGCGAATGTCCTTTGTCTCTATCCCATCCCTGGCATAGTGTTTACGCACGATTGCGCGATCAGATGGTGGAGCAGCGACGCCGCTTGATCGAAGCGGAAAACTGTCGCGCTCGCGCCGAAATTCGCACGCAAAAGGTTGCGTCCGAGCGTCGTCAGATTGCGGAAATCCTTGGCAACTTGCAAGATCCCGTGTTGGCGATCGACCAATACGATGAACTGCTGATGGCTAACCCTAGCGCCGAGCAATTGCTGCGATTCTCCAGCAAGAAGGCGGAAACGCGGGCCTTGGAGAGCCTCATTCATTGCGAGCAACTGGTCGAATTGCTCCGCGATACGCGGCGACGGAAGGCCCCTTCCAGTCGTTCGAGCGAGTTGACGCTGATTGACGACGAAGGGAGCGAGCATTCGTTTCGCGTGACTTGTCGCAGTCTCGTTACCGATGCCCACGACCAGGATCGCAACGCTCCCCATGGCGCGGTGGCGGTGCTGAACGACATTGGCCAACTTAAAGCGATTCAACGTCGCAACGCAGAATTTGTTTCGGCGGTCAGTCACGAGATGAAGGCTCCATTGTCAGGCATTAAGGCGTATGTGGAGTTGCTGGCAGATGGTGAGGTGGAAGATGAAGCGACGCGGGAAGAGTTCCTCGGCGTCATCAGTAGCCAAGCCGAGCGTTTGCAACGACTGGTCGATAACCTGCTGAATTTGGCGCGGATTGAGGCCGGCGTGGTGGAGGTGCAGAAGCAGCCGCGCTCGCTTAATGAATTGATGGAAGAAGCCATGAATGTGGTGACTCCCGCCGCGGAAGCGAAGCAAATTGTGCTCGGCACCGATCTCAGCCCCATGTATTTGGAAGTGCTGGCCGATCGCGATATGTTGCTGCAAGCGGTCATCAACTTGCTCTCCAATGCCGTGAAGTACACGCCGGTCGGTGGCCGCGTCACGTTGCGCACCAGGATGGAAGAAAGCCAGGCCTGGTTTGAGGTCGAGGACTCCGGTGTCGGACTCAGTCCAGAAGACAGTGTCAAGGTGTTCGAGAAGTTCTATCGCGTGAAAAAAGACAGCCAGATGGCGCAAGGGACCGGTTTGGGTCTGCCACTGGCGAAGCATATTGTAGAAGACGTACACGGTGGTTCGCTGGTGGTGCAAAGCGAGCTCGGCAAAGGCAGTACCTTTCGCGCGATCTTGCCTAGTGCCGGTTGTATGGCGACCGCCAAGTAGTTGGCCAATGCATGGGGGAAAGTGTCATGGGTTTGAGCGTATTATTGTGCGACGACGAAGTGCATATCCTGCGTGCCGCGGAATTCAAGTTCACCAAAGCAGGCTACGACGTGCGCTGCGCCGGCGATGGCGAAGAGGCGTGGGAATTGATTCAACAGCGTAAGCCGGATCTGGTCATCACCGATTGTCAGATGCCGCGCCTCGATGGCCTTGGCCTGGCGCAACGCATTCACGGCGACATCACTACCACGGATATTCCCGTATTGATGCTTACCGGCAAAGGTTTCGAGATTCCTCGTAGCGACAAATGGCGAGAGCATGGCATTGTGGAAGTGTTGCCCAAGCCCTTTAGCCCTCGCGAATTGATTCTGAAGGCTCAGCATATTTTGGAAGCCGCAGGCAAGCTTGCTATCAGCGTATGACCTTTGTCTCGCGTAGCACGCCCGCCTGCCCCCTACGGATATTCCCACCATGAAACTCCCCACGGAAGTATTTGGCGATGTGGTGGTCGTCCACACGCCAGAGGAATTAGGCGACGACCTGGCTGTGCAGATCGAAAAGTTCCTCACCACGCTCGATCGGCATAAAGTCATCGTTGACCTCAACGGCACGGAGTCGATCGACAGTGGCGGACTGGAAGCGTTGCTCAAGGTCCAAGAGATGTTGCGCGAAGAATCCGGTGATTTGAAAATCTCCACCAACAACAAAATCAACCGCAAAATCCTGGAAGTCACCCGTCTTGATGAACAGCTGGAAGTCTTTGATAGCGTCATCGACGCCGTCAAGAGCTTCGTGTAGCAACGCCCGCCGCTTGCCTCCCGCCTGTGAGTTCGCCCGCCATGTCGCATCCCAACACCGCTCCGCCACGCTTGGGTAACTTGCTCGTCGAGCGAGGTTACTTGACCGTTGCCGACTTGGAAGCCGCGCTCGCGGCACAACAGCAAGGTGGCAAGACGAAACTGCTAGGCGAGATTCTGGTTGATCTTGAGTATTGCACCGAAGACCATGTGACGGAGTGTCTGGCGGTTGAATACGGTGTGCCTTATGCCAAGCTCGAGGCGCGACTGTACGATCCGAAAGTGATCGACGTCTTGCCGCGCGAATATATCGAGCGCAATTATGTGATGCCGCTGTTCAAGATCGGCAACATGCTCACGATTGCGGTGGCCGAACTCGCGAACCTGTTTCTTATCGATGAGATTCGCAGCCAATGTAACTGCGACGTGCAGATTGTCGCCGCGACGCAGCGCGACATCCGCCGCGTCATTACGTCGCTCCCGGATTCCAAGGTGTTCGTCATCGACGACATCATCGAGGACTCCGAGACGGCCGAAGTCACGCTCATTGAAGAAGCGATCGAAGACATTGGCGATGTGGTGGAAGTCGCCGGCCAGTCGCCTGTGATCCGCCTGGTGAACTACGTCATCTATCACGCCGTGAAAGAAGGGGCGAGCGATATTCATATCGAGCCTGCGGAGCGCTGCCTGCGGGTGCGCTACCGTATCGATGGCCGTCTCTATAAATCGCTGGAAGTGCCGCAGCATTTGTTGGGCGCGGTCACCAGCCGTATCAAGATCATGGCATCGATGGATATCAGCGAGCGCCGTTTGCCGCAAGACGGCCGCGTGCACGTGATGCTCGATGGACGTAAAATCGACTTGCGCGTGAGCACATTTCCAGGCAGTCGTGGCGAGAAGACGGTGATTCGCGTGCTCGATACGCGCAACGTTTCGCTCAACTTGCGCGATCTGGGCTTCGCGGAAGATATCCTCACGATTTTTCAGAACAACATCACCGCCCCCAATGGTATCGTGTTGGTCACGGGGCCAACCGGCAGCGGCAAGTCCACGACGCTCTATGCGGCGCTCAATGAAATTGCGTCGATGGAGAACAACGTTTGCACCGTCGAAGACCCGATTGAGTATCATTTGCCGCTGATCAATCAGTTTCAAGTGCAAGAGAAAGTCGGGCTGACCTTCGGCAAGGCGTTGCGAACGTTGTTGCGGCAAGACCCCGACGTCATCATGGTCGGTGAAGTTCGCGATGAAGAAACGGCTCGCATGGCGATTCAAGCGGCACTTACGGGGCACTTGGTATTCAGTACGTTGCATACCAACGACTCCGTGTCGGCGATCACGCGTTTGATCAATATGGGTGTGGAGTCTTACCTGATTAGCGCGGCGCTGAATATGGTGCTCGCGCAACGTCTCGTGCGTCGTGTCTGCGCCAAATGCCGCGAGGCTTACGATCCCCCGCGTAACATCCGCAAAGCACTGGAACGCTTGGGCTATCCGATGGAGCAGTTCTATAAAGGCGTCGGTTGCCGGCGCTGCCGCAACACGGGCTTCGCCGGTCGATTGGGAGTGCATGAAGTGTTATTGGTCACCGACGACTTGCGCGACGCCATTGTTGCGGATGCTTCTATTCTCGATCTACGACGCATCGCTTCGACCAATGGCATGATCACATTGCGACACGATGGCTTCCGCAAAGTGCGCGAAGGGATGACAACCATCGAGGAGGTTATCCAAATCTCGGGCGATATCATTGGTGCCGGTGAAAAACCGACAGGCGGAGAATAATCCATGATTACCTTTCATTACAAAGTTCGCGATACGCTCGGCAAGATTCACGAAGGGGACATCGAATCGGAAAATCGCGATGACGCCGCCTCGTCGCTGCGTCGCGACGGCTTTCAAGTCATGTCGTTGGAGGAGGACGAAGGCAATCTGCAACTCTTTCCCCGCCGCGTGCGCAAAACCGACATCATCTATGCCACCTCGCAACTCGCGATCATGGTTGATACCGGCATCACGCTCTCCGCGGCGCTCGCTGGTATCGCCGATACCGAGGACAATCCCACGTTCCGAGCGCTGCTGTGCGATCTGAAAAACCGCGTCGAAGGAGGCGAGGACTTCTCCTCCGCACTAGCGATGCATCCGCGTTACTTCGACAAAACGTTCATCTCCATGGTCAAAGCGAGCGAACATACGGGTACGCTCGGCGAGATGCTCGAGCGTGTGGCAAGCTACTTGCGCAGTGAGTTGGAAACCCGCGCCAAAGTCCGCGCTGCACTCGCTTATCCCGGTGTGATGGCGGCGCTCGCCATCTGCGTGACGATCTTTCTCCTCACCTACGTGCTCCCGAAGTTCACGCCGATCTTCGAACGCAAGGGCATGAAACTGCCGACGCCGACCGTCGTTATGCTCGCCGCGTCGCACGCCTTGCTCGACTACTGGTGGGCGTGGATCATCGGATTTGTCGCCGTGGGCTTGCTTTACTACTTTGGCCGCAAGACCGAGATTGGTCGCAAGATTCTCGACTATGTCAAAATCAATCTGCCCATCGTGGGACCGATGTTCCGCAAGGTCACGCTCAGCCGCAGCATTCGCACCCTCGGCACGATGATCCAAAGTGGTGTGTCGATGCTCGACGCCATCCGACTCACTTCCGAAGTCTCCGGCAATATTTACTACGAGCAAGCGTGGAATCGCGTGCTCGAACAAATCACCCAAGGCAATCGCATTTGCGAAGCGCTGATGGGCGATCCGCTCTTTCCCAAGACACTGGTGCAGATGATCGGGTCCGGCGAAGAGACCGGCAAGCTCGATTTCGTACTGCAAAAGGTCAGTGTCTATTACGATCGCGAAGTGGAAATGTCACTTAAGACAACCACCAGTCTCATCGAACCCATCATGATCACCATCATGGGTGTCGTCGTGGGCGGGATCGGTCTAGGGTTGATGCTACCGATCTTCTCACTTAGCCGTGGCGGGTGATGCGCGCCAGCAACACGCGCAGGCCAAAGCCTCGCGTCGCGAGATGGAGATCAATCCAGTGCGACGCGGTTGACAATTGCTTAGCAAACGCTCGAAGTCTTACACACCACCGCGCGGACCAACCGGCTTGCGGTTGCGGCGTTCGGCACGCAGACGAGCACGACGCTTGATTTCACTTGGCTTTTCATAATACTCGCGGCGACGCATTTCTTTCTTGATGCCGCTGCGCTCCACCAGTTTGCGAAACCGGCGAACTGCTTCTTGAATGCTCTCTCGGTCACGAACGATCAGCTTGACCATTCTCCCTCCTCAAAGGTTTATTGGATGACTCTATCACGAACTAACTGCCCACCCATCGGTGGTGCTTTGCGTGGAATTCGGTAGTGTACACAAAACCGTAACCCCTTGTCTAGCACGGCGTAGCATCTTCGGCCCGTCAGACCCAAAAACTTTGCCATGGGCGCCAATTTGACCGCTCCAGGCCACACCTGGAGCGTTAAACTCTGCCGAAAGCACCCAAACCGCCATTGTCCCGACGAAGGCATTTTCCAGCCAATTTGACATTACCGACTTTCCTGCTCATCATGCTTAAATCGAGGCGGTGGTTCGGACGATGGTTAAGATCAGGCCCTGATCTTCCTCGTTAACAGCTTTGCCTCATGGAATCTGTTCCGCCCGCCACCAGTTTGCTCGAAGAACTCGACCGCCGCCAGGACGACGTTCTGGCCCAACTCGACGATCTCGATCAACGACTAAGTTCCTTACTCGCAGAGTACTCCGGCGGCCGACCCGCGCCGCTCGTGCTACCAGTTCATGAAGCCGCCTGACGAAATCCGCGCCGCCATCCTCAAACTCGCCCAAACGCGCGGGCCTGCGAAGACCTTCTGCCCCTCCGAAGTCGCCCGCGGCCTCGACGCTACGCATTGGCAAGACTTAATCGATGAGGTCCGCAGCATCGCCCGCGAGCTGATCGCCGACGACGTGCTCGTCGCCAAACAAGCGGGCCAGGTGGTGGATATGGACACCGCCAAAGGTCCCGTCCGGCTCGGCTTGAAGCAGTAGTCTGGGTTCTCTCGTCCGCTCCTCATCCGCTCCCGCACAATTCCGCCGGGCCGTTTTCAATTTTGGCATACAATACGGCTAAGCCCTTTGTAGTAATGAAGTTGCGTAGAGTTCGAAATGTGTACATGGGGATCTTTGGACTAGTGCGGTACCGATTTTTAAAACAATTGTTTTAATTGTATGGACCAGACTTCCCGTCTGCCATGCCTGCCGCCGGCGCCGTCGCATCTTGTCTCGCGCTCCCCTGCTTTCCCCGTTACTCCTTCCGATCCAAATGCCCGCTCTTGCCCATTGCCCAGAGCAGTCGTAGTCCTAGCATGATGCTCACGATGCACCCGCTCAGACCCAGAATCGAGAGTTGGTGCATTCCTAAGAACGTATTTATCGGAAACAGCACCGGGGGCACCTTCGTGCTGAGCATGATCGACGAACCCAAAAACAACGCGCTAGAGAGCATCCCCAGCACCAGACGGTTCACCGAGGGCCCAAAGCCACGATGATCCAAATGGACATCGAACTTGCCTGCTTGCACCTGATCCAAAATCTCGATCACGCGGCGCGGCAGAATTTCCGCGAGTTGCTCCACCTCGACGTACAGTCGGCGAAACTTCTGCAGTTGGCGTTTGGGGGACAAGCGTCGCAGCATCATCCGGCGGTAAAACGGCTGCATCACCTCCATCAGGCTGAATCGTGGCGAGAGCAACTTCGTCGTCCCCTCGAGTGTCACCAGCACTTTAATGAGCAGTCCCACCTGCGCCGGCAGCATGATGTTGTAGCGATGAATAATCTCCACCACATCGTTCAAAGCTCCTGAGAGATCGAACTTGTCGAGCGGCTGGTTCGAGTAGTTGCCGACGAAATCGGCGATGTCGTTGTTAAGCGCGTTGTCGTCCAGCTTCGACGGCAGCTGACCGATTTTCTTGATCATCGCCACCAGCATGCGGACATCGTTCTGCACGATCGCCAGCAGCATGTCGCCGATATCCTCGCGCAGGCGATCATCCAGTCGCCCCACCGAGCCGAAATCCAGCAGCCCAATCACGCCGCCGGGAAGCAGCACGAAATTGCCGGG
>JBGSHH010000069.1:0-2394 GCA_041752355.1 Pirellulaceae bacterium
GCACACCAGCGCCACCAAACTGAATCCCTTTTGGTCAGCCGCGATGCAGAGCATCGAAGCAATTCCATCTCCGACCCCAGGTCCGGCTGTGCCATCGCGGAACCCAATCTTGAGTAGAACCTCACCATCGCTCGCCCGAGACATATTTCCTCCGCAACTAGTGTTTCAAAAGGCGAAAAGTGCCACCCATAAACTTCTGAGAGCCTATCCGATTTGCGGTCGTGGCGCAATCCAAGGACCACGGGCGAGCGGGTGGAGTGTGCGTGGGAGTATCGCCACCGTGCATCCGGAAGGGGGCCATGCCTGCTCTGGGGCGTGGGACGATTGATGGCGAACCCCATCGCTGCCTCCGCTGCCAGGGCCTCCGGAGAACGAGCGCGGGCAGCGCGTCCGGGGACTTCATCCCCGCCTAGATTCTTGCGCCCTCCAGGCGGGGAGAATCCAGACGGGCAAAGGGGCCATCCAAGTTTTAATCGCCATTTGGGCGAATGAGGAGACGGGCGAGGCGGGGGACGGGTCGGATGGACTTTAGGTAGTGGTGTATGACGGATAAAGAGGTATTGTCGTAGTGCGTTTCAGAGAGTGTGTCGCTGGCAGGAGTGCGGGTTGGATGATGCAACTCGGGGAACTCGCCGCGCTTGCGAAAGACAAAGAGAACGGCGCGGGTGGTCCGTCCTGCGAAGAGGAAGAAGAGCAGGCGCGGCAGGCGGGACGCCTACCCCACGTTGGAAGAAGCATGCCGACTATCCCACGGTCACCAGCGCGTCGCCCCAGATGTCGAACTTTGGTGTGATGCCTAGGCCGGGTTGGGTGCTGGCCGACATGCGGCCGTTGATGCGTTGCGGCGCGCCGTCGGCGTTGCTCACGGTGACGTAGCTGTTGAAGTCGGTCGAAGTGAAGAGCAATTCGGTCGGCGTGCTGTGGGCCAGATGCGAAATGGCAGCGGTGATCACGTCGCCACCCCAACTATCTTCGATCGTCATCGCCACGCCGAGCGTCGCACACAGATCGCGGGCCTGGCGGGCTTTGGTCAGGCCACCGAATTTGCTGATCTTGATGTTCACAATGTCCATCGCGCGATCGGCATGGCCGCGGAGGAGCATGTCGAGCGAATCGACATTTTCATCCAACACGAACGGATGGTCACAATGCTTGCGAATGGTCAGACATTCTTCATAGGTGCGACACGGTTGTTCGATGTAAACATCGACATCGCGCACGGCGCGCACGACGCGCATGGCTTCATGCATCAGCCAACCGGTATTGGCGTCGGCAATGAGTTTGTCGCCTGGTTGCAGCTTGGCGGCCACGGCGTGGATGCGTTGGATATCGACATCGGGATCGCCACCGACTTTGAGTTGAAAGCGACGATAGCCTTCGGCGCGATAGCCAGCGACCTTGCCAGCCATCTCGTCTGGCGATTCTTGCGAGATGGCCCGATAGAGCGTGTAGTCTTCGCCATAGCGACCACCGAGCAGCACGCAGACGGGTTGCCCGGTCGCTTTGCCGAGAATATCCCAGCACGCCATGTCGATGGCGGATTTTACATAGGGATGGCCTTGGAGCGCGGCATCCATGCGGCGATTGAGCCTGGTGAGTTGCGTGGGATCTTCGCCGAGCAGGTGTGGGCCAAGCTCCGCGATACCTGCTCGCGCGCCGGCGGCGTAGGCTGGCAGATAGAACGGACCGAGGGGGCAGACTTCGCCATAGCCTGTGATGCCTGCGTCGGTATCGATGGCGACCATCGTGCTATCGAAGACGTTGATCGATTTGCCGCCTGACCATTTATAACTTCCTTCGCCTAGCGGAAGATCGACGCGATAGGCGCGAATGCGAGTGATTTTCATAAGTGAATTAAAGTGCAGGTGAAAGTTTGAGGAACGCGATGCCGGGGGCGGGAATTTCGAGTTTTAGTTGATGATCGTCATTCATCACAGGCGGTTCGGTCGAATTGAGATCGTGCTCGGCGTCGAGTAGAGATAATTGAACGTTTGTCTTTCCTGGCCAAGGGAGACTCTTGAGCGACACCGTAAACGTTGTGCTGGACGAGCGATAGTTGCTGATCATCAGTGCGACTTCGGTCTTATGTTGCGTCATCCCAGCCACCACATTTATCTCGCCTGCAACGCTGCCGGTGGCCGAAACGCGTTGAGGCGTATCGAGCAATTGCCGAAACGCCTGCACGGCATGATAAGTCTTTTTGGGTTCGCCATGTTGCGTGAACAGGCCGAAAGGACCAGAGTCGCCGCTGAACATGTTGGCATGCGTCACCGGGCTATCTTGGAGATCGAGTAAGACGCAAGCAATGAACGCCGCACCCTGCGGACCACCCATCTTGTCGTACCATTGTTGCCGCGACTTCCCCTGCCCCGCTGACAAGAGTGGCGACCAATC
>JBGSHH010000070.1:0-3472 GCA_041752355.1 Pirellulaceae bacterium
CTCTTTCCAAATGATCTTCCCATCGACGGCCACATATCCCATCCGTGCGCGGTCTTCGTGCCAATCGACGCGCGCAAAACCATCATCGAAAGGGTATGCTTCGTCGAACTGAAAGGGGATTTTTGCTCCGCCTGACCGATCGACGTAGCCGAACCTTCCGCCGCTCAAGGTGCGATCAAGGGTTCGTTCCCCACCATCATAAGTTAGCAACAGCCCATTGCCGCATTGTCCGATGTATGTGTATTGAGGATCGACAATCCATTGACCGTTCCTATCGATAACTCCCCATGCTCCACTGGGCGTTTCAACACCAAGATACCCCTCGTGAAACGCATAATCACATTCACAAAATGCAGGTGAAATAATCTCATGGCCCAAGTCATCAGCTACGCCGAATCGCATAGTGCCTCCTATCAGCCTCCCAAAGGGTACGCGGCCTTCGGAAACTCGCCGCAGTAAGTCGAACGTACCAGAAGAGACGGGGTGACCATCCCGGTCGATCAAGTAGCTGGGCCCATTCATTACCGGGCAAACCGACGTGGTGTTTGCGTTCGGCAAAAAAGACTGTATCCAGTCGAACCTGGGCTCGAGAACCCATTCGCCGGCTTGATTCAACATGCCCCACTTGTCACCAAGTTTCGCAACAGCACGATTGCCGGCGAAAGGTAGTGCGTTGTCGAAGTACTTCTCAAAGGCGTTATCGCCACTTCGTGTGGCATAGAAATCTCGGCTGCAACTTGCGTTTTCAACAACCAAGAGGCCCTCAGAAAAGAAGCTGATCGATGAAGCGCCGGTTATTGCGCCCAATTCACGAAAATTCTCGTCGACGATTGCGATGGAGCCTTCGTTCTCAATGTAACCGACGTGCTCATTGAATCGCCCGGTAAAGTCATTGACCGGAGGATATGCGACAACGCCATCGCCAGTAACGTAGCCCCATTTATCGCGAATTCGACAGGGCAAAAGTCTTGACATGCGACGTTATCTTCTTTCATTCAAATTGTCTGTCGTTTTGTGTCCTCCGCGATGGTTATCGAAAACAGCGCAAGGATACAAGATCGCAAAGGCAACCAGGACATGCATAGTACCAGAGAGACATTGAAGCGCGAACGAAAAAGAACGGGCTCGACTGCGGAGGCGGAGGCGGTCGTCAATCGCGGCGGCCGCTGAGCGGGCCTGCAGAAGGAAGGTGGGGAGGGGCGCGAGATCCCCAGGCATTTCATGCCGGGCTAGGTTCTTGGGTCCTCCGGACCGGGGCCAATTCGACGTGACGAAAGAACGGGAGTCCGATCGCCTGTAAACATGGAGGCCCCTCTTGGCCCCGCCCGCGAGGGCGTCGTGACCACACAGGAACGCCCTTCGCACGCAGCGATTGACGCAATGATAGATGGCGACTTCCCGTTCGTCGATCACTTCCCGTCTGGGCAACCTGGCCATGTGCATATCCTCCGGCAGAAGCTTTACTCCCTTGCCACCAGCGTGTTTCATTTGACAGCTTATCCAGTTGTCAATTAAAGAATGGATGGCCCCTGTTGGTGTTCCTTGCCAATGTGAGTGTCGCGGGTGAACTCATGCGTTTTCAGGAATTGATTTCCCAAGAATTCTACAACGCAGACTAGTGCTTCGCTTGTTACAATGCCATTCGCCAAGATTTGCTGATAGTTTGTGACGAAATAAGGCGCACCAGTCCCTTGTCGCTTTTGAACCGCACGATTTCCAAGTGGTTTTCCTTTAGGCTTCAAGTTCTCCCAGTCAAATTCCTCTGTCCATGTTTCCTTAATGATTATTCCACGCCTTTGATCTTCCACCAGCAGACGGCCACTTGGAAGGATTTCTTCGTAACGATAGTCGTGCGTTTCGCCGCTATAAAAGTAAGTTCGGCGAGGGCCGGTTGTATTTATGGATTTCCACATCTCGCCCTCGATCACGATATGCGAGTCTATGTTGACGGGACCATTGGGAGTGCGCTGATAGGACAGTTTTACGTATCGTCTCTCTCTCGAACGCGGTGCCGACCACACTTGCACGAACTCACCTTCGGAATTCGGAATGACATCCACCAACTCCGAAGCAATGTGGTCGAACCAGCGAGTGATCTTGACTTCAGGAGATTCGATTTTACGTCGCGCCATGTTGTATTCTTCTAGTGATTGCTAAGCGATACGACAGTCAATTCGCGCCCCCTCACAAACTCTCAAACACCTGATCGCAGAAGCGATCCGTCATGCCGGCGAGGTAGTCGCCGACGGCGCGGGGGAGGCCGATGTGCGGCGCGCGCTGGCGGAATTTTTCGGGCAGTTGATCAGGCTGCGCGACGAAGTCGTCGAAGATCGCCTTGAGGCGCGACTGGGCCATGGCGCGGACGTCGATCAAATCGGGATGGCGATAGACGCGCTGATAGAGAAAACGTTCGAGTTCCGCCTTCTGTTCGGTCAACTCCGCACTGGGCGCGACATGAAACGTGCGCCGCGCTTCGTCGGCAGAGCGATAGTCGGCCGCCGCCAGCGCCGCGCCGGTCACGCGCAACAGCTCCGTCACTTGCCGATCGATCAACTCGTGCACCACCGCTTCGCGCTGTTCAAAACCATCGAGCAAACCATAACGCTTGCGGACCGCTTTCATGGCGTCGCGCACTAGCGGCAACTCCGCCAGTTCATCGAGCGTCACCAGGCCGAGCTTGACGGCGTCGTCGGTGTCGTGCGCGTCGTAGGTCATGCTGTCGGCCGCATCGACGACCTGCACTTCCAGCAGTGTGCCGTCCGGCGAAGCGTGTTTTTGCGCGCGGGTGAGTTGGCCCGCCAGGACTTCCTGCGACAGGTTCAGGCCAGGAAACCAAGGATAGCGCCGCTCGAGTTCTTCGGCGATCGTCAGCGCGTATTGATTGTGCGAGAAGCCACCGTGATCTTTCAGACAATCGTCGAGCGCGTCCTCGCCGGCATGTCCAAAAGGTGGATGGCCGATATCGTGAAACAAGGCGAGGGCTTCGATCAGGTCTTCATTCAAGCGCAGCGCGCGGCCCATCGTGCGGGCGATGGAAGCAACTTCCTGCGTATGCGTCAGGCGCGTGCGATGGTAATCGCCCCGATCGCCTGTGAAGACTTGCATCTTGCCACTGAGACGGCGATAGGCGCTGCTATGCAGGATGCGATCGCGATCGCGTTGAAAGGCGCCGCGATAGGGATGCGGCGGCTCGGCATGTTTGCGACCGCGCGAGTCGATGCTGCGCATGGCGTAGGGAGCCAAGAGGAGCGCCTCGCGCTCCAGACTGGTTTGCACGCCGGGAAGTTGTCCGCCCAGCATACTACTGCCCCAGGTTCTTCAAGAACGCCGAGAGGTCCTCGTCATCGGGCTCCGACGATTTCTCCGCGGCGGATTCGCTGTTGGCGGGCTCTTCCGGCGGCGGACCAATCGTCGGTACCGGTCCATTGCCTGAGGGTCGCGGCGCGGCATGGGGACGCCGCGCAGGAGCAGC
>JBGSHH010000071.1:0-4392 GCA_041752355.1 Pirellulaceae bacterium
ATCAGCGCTCCCTAACTCGCCCCTGTTAGTCTGAAATTGCAGAATTGTTCCTGCGCTCTTCCAGCGCGCAATCACCAGGAAATGTTTGCGTTTCCGTTGGCGTCTGCTCCAATGTCGGCTGCTGCCTGCATCTCTGGGTAACGACTGCCTGAAAGGAACCTGTGTGACGCCGACCGCGCCTGCCAGCCACAACATGTCCCACGCGCTCAAACGCGATCTGGGGCCCATCATCGCCATCGCGGTGGTCGTCGGCGACGTGATTGGCTCAGGCATCTTTCTCAAGCCAGGTGGCATCGCGGCAGCGGCGGGTAGCTTTCCGCTCATCATCAGCGTTTGGATTCTCGGTGGCGTGCTCTGCATTCTGGGCGGCTTGTGCTATGCCGAACTGGGCACCATGTTTCCGCAAGCAGGCGGCTTGTATGTCTTCTTGCGCGAAGCCTACGGCAAACCGGTGGCGTTCTTGTTCGGTTGGTTGGAAGTCTTCTTCGCCAAGCCAGCGACCATCGGCGCGCTGTCGGTGGCGTTTGTCGATTCGTTCACGATGGGCATCGGTTGGGAAGCAGGCGTGCCGATCAAAGTGGTCCTGGCGGCGCTGCTCATCTTCGGACTCTCCGGCGTGAACTGTGTCGGCGTCTTATGGGGTGGTGGTATGCAACTGCTGACCACCATCATCAAAGCTGGTTTTCTCGCCATGGTCGGTTTGCTGCCGTTTCTGATGCTCCCCTTTACCGATAGCGTGCAGTGGTCGAACTACGCCACCACCGTCGAGCCGTCGCAAACCACGCTGGCGGCGCAAGTTGGCATCGTGCTGCTAGGTGTGATGTGGGCGTACAACGGCTGGCATGGCATCACGCCGCTAGCCGAAGAAGTACGCGATCCGCAGCGCAACATTCCGCTGGCGCTGCTCGGCGGTATCGGCATCTTGATGGTGCTCTACGTCGGCGCGAACATCGCCTATCACGGCGTGCTGTCGATGAGCGAATTAGCGGCGGCGAAAGAGCATGGCGCGGAAGTGATGCTCGGGCAATTGCTCGGTCCGGTCGGCCTGAAGCTGATGTCGGCGTTCATCATGTGCAGCACGTTTGGCGCAATTAACTCCACCATTTTGCAAACACCACGCGTAACGCTGGCGATGGGGCGCGATCGCGTCTTCTTTCCCGCGCTGGCTAGCGTGCATGCCACGTTTCGCACACCCGTCGTCGCCACACTGCTGTTGGCGATCATGTCGATCGGCTTGATTGCGCTGGTGGCACTAGCGAAGTGGCTCTTGCGTGATACGATCGCCAGTGAGTTCACCGATGAACTAGCGCGTAAAGTGATTGTTAGTCTACAAAAGGGGAGCATATTCGATCTGCTCACGAACTTCATCATCTTCGCGTCGAGCATTTTCTACGCGCTAGGCGTGTTAGCAGTGATCTTGCTGCGCTATCAACAACCGACGACGGTGCGCCCCTATAGGACGCTCGGCTATCCGCTCACACCGGCGATTTTCCTGCTGGTGTACGCCTGGTTTTTATCGCGCGTTTATCTCACGAATCCGCTGGAAGCGCACGCCGGACTGGTCGTCATCGTGGCAGGCGTGCCTGTATACTGGGCGTATCAAGGGTGGCAGCGCGCGGTTCGACCAACGTAATCAACTTTCCGGCCTTGTGCAGTGAGGACAGCGACGATGTGGTATCAGCGATCGTTCTTCGGTGGGTGGATGTTGTTGCTAATCTCCGCGAGTCTGCACGCGGCCGAGCCTGCGACCTACGACATCATCATCCGTGGTGGCACGCTGTACGACGGCACAGGCAAGCCAGCCGTGAAAGCCGATGTTGGGATTCGCGGCGACGCCATTGCGGCGATTGGCGATTTATCAAAAGCGCAAGCCAAGCAAACGATCGACGCTTCCGGTAAAGCGGTCTCGCCAGGCTTTATCAATGTGTTGAGTTGGGCGACGCAATCGCTCATCGAAGATGGCCGGGGTCAATCCGATCTTCGCCAAGGGGTAACGCTGGAAGTGTTCGGCGAAGGGTGGTCGATGGGGCCCCTCAACGACAAGATGCGCAAAGACGCCCTCGTCGATCAAGGCGATGTCAAGTTCGATATTCCCTGGACGACGCTGGCGCAATATCTGGAACATCTGGAAAAGCGCGGCATCAGCACCAACGTCGCGTCGTTCGTCGGCGCGACGACGGTTCGCATTCACGTCCTGGGTTATGAGAATCGCCCGCCCAGCGCTGAAGAGCTCAAGCGCATGCAAGCGCTCGTACGCCAAGAGATGGCGGCCGGTGCGCTGGGTGTAGGATCGTCGTTGATTTATGCGCCTGCCTTCTATGCCGACACCAAGGAACTGACCGAACTGTGCAAAGTCGCGGCCGAGTACGACGGCATCTATATTTCGCACATTCGCAGCGAAGGAAACCGCTTGAGCGAAGCGGTCGATGAGTTTCTCACCATTTGTCGCGATGCTCAGATCCCGGGCGAGATCTATCATCTCAAAGCTGCCGGCCAAGAGAATTGGCCGAAGCGCGCGGCGGTGATTCGCAAACTGGAAGAAGCGCGGGCGAGCGGTCAACGTATTACCGCCAACATGTACACCTATGCCGCCGCGTCGACAGGGCTGGACGCCACCATGCCGCCGTGGGTGCAAGAAGGGGGCTATCAAAAATGGTCGGAGCGGCTGCGCGATGAAGCGACCAAACGCAAAGTGATCGCGGAAATGCGCACCCCCAGCGATAAGTGGGAGAATCTGCTGCTGTTAGCCGGCTCGCCGGAGAAAGTGCTGCTGGTCGATTTCAAGAATCCTGATCTGCGGCATCTGGTCGGCAAGACATTGGCCGATGTGGCAAAGCAGAGGAAGATTTCTCCGGAAGAAGCGGCCATTCAATTGGTGATCGAAGATGGCAGCCGCGTGGAGTGCGTGTACTTCCTCATGAACGAGGACGACGTGCGCGCCAATGTCGCGCTACCTTGGGTGTCGTTTGGCAGCGATGCCGCAGCGCTGGCACCCGAGGGGAACTTTCTGAAGGCACAACCGCATCCGCGCGCGTATGGCACGTTCGCCCGCGTGCTCGGCAAGTATGTGCGTGATGAGCAAGTGCTGCCGTTGGAACTGGCGATTCACAAGATGAGCGGCTTGCCAGCGACGACGTTCGGCTTGCGGCGGCGCGGTTTCATCAAACCGAATTACTTCGCGGACATCGTCATCTTTGATCCCGCCACGGTTCAAGACCACGCCACGTTCGAGAAGCCGCATCAATACGCCACTGGAGTCAGCGACGTACTGGTAAATGGCGTGGCGGTCATCAAGGATGGCGAACATACCAACGCCAAGCCAGGGCGAGCCGTGTATGGTCCCGGCAAGTATCTCAAGAAATACGACGCCCCACCGGTGCAAGTGACCGAAGCAGCGCTCAAGATTCACAACGCAGGCTACATCTTCGATGGTCACAACGATCTGCCTTGGGAAGTTCGCAAGCGGGCTTCGTCGTCGTTTGAGAAACTCGATATTTCCAAACCACAACCGGAAATCAACACCGACATCGCGCGACTGAAAAAAGGGAACGTCGGCGCGCAGTTCTGGTCGGTCTATGTGCCTGCGGAAACATCGAAAGATGGCACGGCGCTGCTCAAAACGCTGGAACAAATCGCGATTGTGGAAGCAATGCTCAAGCGCTATCCCGAGACATTCGAGAAGGCGCTCACGTCGGCCGATATCGAGCGGATTCAAAAGTCCGGGAAGATCGCCTCGCTGATCGGCGTCGAAGGTGGACATTCGATTGAAGACTCGATCGCCAACTTGCGCCGGTTGTTCGATTTGGGGGCGCGCTACATGACGCTGACCCACTCCGACACGCTCGCCTGGGCCGATTCCGCCACCGATGACGCCAAGCATGCAGGCTTATCCCCCTTTGGCGAAGAGATCGTCCGCGAGATGAACAAGCTCGGCATGCTGGTCGATCTGTCGCACGTTTCCGATGAAACGATGCGCGACACGATGCGCATCAGCAAAGCGCCGGTGATCTATTCGCATTCGTCGGCGCGCGCGGTGGCCGATCATCCCCGCAACGTCCCTGACGATGTGCTGCAACTGGTCGCCAAGAACAAAGGCGTGGTGATGGTGAACTTCTTCTCAGGCTTCGTCGAACCGGAAGCGGCGCTGAAGATGCGCGAGATGTTCGCCGCCAGTCGCGAATTGCGCAAGCAGTTTCCCAAAGACGAGGACTATGAGAAAGCGCGCGATCAGTGGCGGGCGCGCAATCCGATTCCCGCCGGCACGGTGCGGCATGTCGTGGACCATATCGACCATATCGCCCGCGTGGCCGGGATCGACCATGTCGGCATCGGCTCCGACTACGACGGCGTCGGCAAGCTGCCGCTGCAACTGGAGGATGTCTCGACCTATCC
>JBGSHH010000072.1:0-3468 GCA_041752355.1 Pirellulaceae bacterium
TAGCTTCACCGGCTTGCCTGCCGGAACTTTGAGTTCCCGCGGCGCGAAGTTGAGGTTGAGACCAGTGGTAATCTCCAGCGGTATCGCCTTGGCAATCTCCTGCCGCCAGGGATTGGGCTGCGACTTGCCCAGCAGCGCCAAATCGACCAGTAGCGGATGCGCGGCGATGGTCTTGGCGAGCGGTTGATATGTAGGCAGATTCGTGTAGGGCGCAGCAAGCTTATGCACGGTGACGAACAATTCTTGCGGACGTCCAACATCCACCACCAACGACAGATGCAGCACGTTTACAGGCTGCAGATCGGGCATCTCAACGAAGATCGTGTGGTCATCGATGGGATGGACGCTCGTAATATCCAGCAGGTCGTGTCCCAGCGTGCCATTGTGCGAAGGCGAGAGTTCCGGCGAGCCATAGCCTGGGCCATAGCGATAATTCCACACCTGCGCGATTTGGCGCGAGATATCGCATGCCAACTTCGCATCGATGGGACGGGTGAACGTGATCTCCACGCCGTTCTCATGCACGTGAAACGACTTCGGCAACTGCACCGGCGCGCCGGTATAGCGGACGCGTTGCAAACACCCATCCTGCGCGGCATAGCTTCCCCAGCCGTTCATACCACAAACATAGAGTTGCCCATCGCGCGTATTGAAACGTCCGCGATGCACACCTGAGTTGAACTCGCCCGGCAGCGGCACGACTGCGCCTTGCGCTTGGCCAGCGACTTCGTCCTTGAGCAGAAGAAAGTGGCTGCAAGCACCAAACGAGAAGTGGAGCATTTGTCCGGCGAGCGGTCCCCAGCGATCGTCCGGCACCGCGACTTGCCCGCCACTGGAGTTGTCGAGCCCGCGCGGCAAATAGACGAGCGGGAGCGCCGGCGGTTGGCCTTGCTGTGGACCACCATGGCCGAAGTGCGGAATGGTCGCCCTATTGCTTGGCGTAACACCACACAACATCGACGCCGGCGTCCACTCGCCCTCGGAACAGGGAACAGTCAGCGTGCCATCGGGCCACAAGCCAACGCCATCGGGATTGCGAAAGCCGCGCGCCAGTACGTCGACTTGTTCGCCACTAGGCGAAATGCGCAAGAGCCCTTGCTTGCTCGACGCAGTATAGAAATTGCCAGCGGCGTCACGTTCCAGTCCACAAATGTAATCGTGCCCCGAAGGCGAAGTCTCCTGGCGATTGCTGAAGCACTCATAGAAATCCGCTTCGCCATCGCGATTGGCATCGTGCAAGCGCGTGATTTGATCGCGGCCCAGCACATAAATCTCATCGTTGTGAATCACCAAACCCAACGGTTGATGGAGTCCCGCTGCAAAACGTCGCCAACGCACATTTTGCAAATCTTGATCGAGTCCCAGTACATGCCACACGTCGCCTGTCATGGTGCAGACATAGGCACTGCCATCACTGGCGAAGCCAAGTCCTGTCGGAAAGACGAGCGCATTCCAAGGGTTATCGACCGGGAGAGGAATATCATCGATGGCGTAAGGTGATCCCGTGCCGAGCTTTCCTCGAACCACGATTTCCTGTGGCCATTGCGGGACACACTTCACCAAGAACTCGCGCAATTCAAATTTGGGAATGCTCAGGCGGTTGCGAAAGAACTTTTCATCCATGGCCCAGGGGCGATCGATGATGTAGCTGGCATCCGTCTCGTGTACAAACGTGATGATGTCTCGATTACGAAAGAAGCCTCGATATCTCCCAGCATCAGCGAGCTTCTCCGTGGGTTCACGCGGGAGCAGTTCACTCGCGGGACGCAGACCATCCATGAAGCCATGCCGCACGCCAGAAAATTTAAGAAAGCCGTCTTTCCAAAACGCCTCGTAACAGCCAGTCTCTGGATTGAACGCCACCGACATGTCACCAAGATTCACGCACACCGCTTTGTTGATCGTATGTCCTGGCGTATGCAAGACACCGGCCATCAGGCTCCCGAGTTGCGTCTTATTCCAGCGATCATCCCGCCAGGTATCTTCCTTCTGAATGCCCCAATGCCCGAACGTGCCGCCATCGAGCCCCGGATACGCAGGCAGCAGAAATGGCCGTTCGCTTTGCGTGCGAAAGAAGTTCGCTTGCTTGGTGTAGAAATCGTACAACCGCTCGCGGTTGACCGGTTGATCCGCCAGTGGCCAATCAGCGGCAACCAGCGGGCGTTTGTCGCAGACGAACTTCGCCGGTTCATGATGATGCGCGCGATCGTGGAAGGAATCAGCAAGGTGTGGTGAATGACCAAGCTCCGTAAGAAAACGCAGCAAGTCGCGGCGCTCGGCGCTGGACATGGACGACGCCAGATTCGCAGGCATCAGCGTGCCAATCTCGCGTAGGGATTCAATCTCCTCGCGCGCGAACTGGACGTTCTTGCCTTCGCTGGTGCGTAACTCCAGCGACTCTTTCGTTTCTCTAATCTTGTAGCCTTGCACCGTGCGACCGTCTTCCAAACTCGCCTGCCAGGCGATGAATTCGGGTTTGACAGTGCGGCCCGGCCAGAGCAGCGCTTCCGCAATTTGCTCCGGCGAAAGTCGCTTGCCAACGTCGGCCAACGCGGGACCAACTTGCCCTCCTTGCTCGCCCATCTTATGACAGGACAGACAAGCAAATCGGGCATTGGCAAAGACGTCGCGGCCGCGGCGCGTGTTGCCATAACGTTCGGCAGCGAAGACCAGTTCCGTGATGAGCTTTGCGTTGTATTCCGCTGGTATTGCGTCGCCAACAGGCGTTCGATGTTGCGAGTGCTGCTCTTCTCCGACGCGCCGAGCGTTGTTCTTTAGTGGCGAGGCATCAATGGCTTCTTTATTATTGCTTTCGAGCTTCCAAAATCCGAGCGTGGTTTCGTCTACTTTTGGCGCTACATCCGCATCCTTGCCGATGGCCCTCACGCCTGACGACAAATGCACCCAGGCGATTTCGCCTTGGCAACCGATGCCTCCTTCTACCAAACGCCCCAGGGCCAGATCGCCAGCGATGGCGGCTTTGTCATTGCGTTTAACTTTTTCATCGGCGACTTGCTTGCCATCGACAAAGAGCCGCACGCGCTCGCCTTCGAATTGCATCGCGACAGTATGCCATGCTTCATCCGCGACCACCGCCTTACTACGCACATGATCAGGCTGGTAGCCAGGCAGGTACATCGTCAACTCGCCGGAGCCAGCCATCGAGAACACCTCCCAGTGCTCGCCGGAGGCTTTGGAGTCGCTCGCCACCAGGATGTTATAAGTCTGGCGTTGCGCAAGCTTCACGCGACATTGCAACGTCAATGGCGGTGCGCGGTACTCTTTCTTTCCCGTCACCATCCAGCCTGGCAATGTATGGGAAGTATGGTCGGGAGCACTCTTCGGCTTCTTAGTCGTGCGTGGCTCTGGTCGCGGACCGGCCTGCTTTCCAGCCAGTTGCGGCACGAGCCAATCCAAGCCGTCGAGATTGTCGGCCAAACGCTCGGCGGCATCATCTTGTGTATGTCC
>JBGSHH010000073.1:0-8442 GCA_041752355.1 Pirellulaceae bacterium
GCAGGCACCTACGACGTACGCCTCGCCTATTCCCCCAATCCCAATCGGGCTACCAATGTGCCAGTGCGCGTGGAACATGCCGACGGCGTCACCGACATGAAGATCAATCAGCAAAAGGCGCCCCCCATCGACAAAGCGTTCATTTCGCTTGGCAAGTTCAAACTCTCGCCAGAGAAACCGCTAATCGTGAGCATCTCGAACAAAGACGCCAATGGCCATGTGATTGTGGATGCGGTCTGGGTGGTGGCGGAGTAGCACTGGCAATGCTCTGCAAGTTTCTCCGAATGTTGAAATGCCGTAGTGTGTCAGCGATGCGTTTTATGGGCGATAGACATGAGCGAGTGTGTTGACGGCAACTCAGGACCGCCATGGTTTCGATATGTTCTCGCGCACACATTCTTCGTGTCGCAGGTTATCGGAGTGATTTGCGCATGGATCTACTTGTTTAGTCGCTTGCGCTCGGAAGGTGTCCTGGTCCCGCAAATCGAAGTCGTGATTTGGATCGTGTTGGCGGCAATTCCCGCTGCGGCTATCGGTTGGATTATTGGATTTGTCCTTATCTGGCGCCAGTTATTGGGACAGATCGCAGCGTGGCTACAAGGATGGCCCTTTGAAATTGGCGACCAAGTTTGGATTCTCACGGGCGAGCACAAGAATCAGGTCGCCATGATCTATGAAGTATGGACTGAGCGAGGTCAGGTCCGAGTGGATTTAGGACCGGAAGCGAAGAAAACATGTGACGATGTCTATTGCGCGACCGCAGTATGCCGCACACGAAAAAGTTCACGTCACAATATGGTTGATGAAGAGCCAACGAGGCAGGAGGGCCTTCGGTAATAACTGTTAAAACCGCAGCGTGAACTGGGTATAGAAGAAATCGGCGTCACCGGTGTAGCCGTTGCGGGCGATGGGATTGGTGCGATACCAATCGCCTGTGAAGAAGTGCGAATAGCCGAACACAATGTCACTGCGTGGGGTGATGTTGTAGGTGAATAGGAAGTCGAGTTCCTGTCCCAAGTAGCGATCGCCGCCGGCGGTGTTCACGAATGGCCGACCGTTGACGTTGTAGGGGACGTCATTGGTGTCCGCCAGGAAGAAGATGTGCCACCACATGAGCGCCGTCAGCTTGTCATGTGGCTTGCCGGTCAGCGTGAAGTTGATGTCTTGGATATTCGAACGGGCGTAAAAGTCCATGAAGCCAAGGTATTTGTGGCCCAGCGGAAAGAGTTGATTGAACCCGTTCCCCAGCGTCGCGTCGCCTGAGGCCCAGTCATAGTATGACCAGAGGACAGGCTGCCAGCAGACGTCTTCCCACTTGTGGCCGGCACCGACGGTGACGAAACCCGCGGAGTGGTCGCCGTTACCATACGTGCCGAACTGGTAGCCGGCTTCGAGTGTGCTGAGCCACGGTCCATGCGTGGCGGCCCAGCGCGTGCCAGCGGTTTGGATGGCGAACGGTTGCTCGCCGAGGTGAAGGGGTCGATCGCTTTGATAGCCCAGCCAATAGAAGTCGAAGGTGTGATCTTTCTTGCCGCTATAGGTGCTGTATGCGCCGTAGAACTGTTGATCTTGATCAGGCGAATCGAAGTTGCGCCCGTCGTAGTTAACCGGCCGCGTCCAAAAACCATCCACACGCCAATCGTCATGCGTCAGCATGAGCTTCGCGCCATCGAAGGTGCGGCGCACATTCGCCCAGTCGAGCGGCGAGATCAGGCGTTGATCGCCATAAAGCAATTCCTGACGTCCGACGCGACCAATGAGCTTGCTGGAGTCATTGTCCAGGATCGTCAAGTCGCCAAATAAGTTCAGCATCTCCGTGCGATTGACTTCGATCGGTCGCGGGTTGAAGCTCTCCCAGTTGCTATCGGCGTCGAGCATTTCGCCATAGACGCGGAACCGCTCGCCAAGTTCGGCGTTCATATACAAGCGTGTGCGTTGCAGGAGAAAGTCGTCGCTATTGCCGCTGAGTCCCAGCCCGCGCATGTATTTTTCGTGATGGTAGCGAGCGCGATATTCGCCGCCGATATCGAGGACGCCGAAATCGCCTAGACACATGCGCTTGAAGTTCTCGCCCAGATGCCAATCGTCGTAGGCGGGATTGCAGAGGTAGTCGAAGTTGTTGTCATAGAAGACCCCTTTGTATGCTCCGGCCACGGCCTTCTGCAGCTTCGCCTTGGCGTCGGCCTCTTTTTTCGACTGGCATTGGTCGCACTGGCATTCGCCGGGCTTGCCGGAGCTATCCAGGGCGGCAGAGTTTTCCAGCGCGATGGCGTGCGTTTGGTCGTCGATATTTGCCGGATCGGAAGGTGATTCCACGGTGTTGCCGGGAAGTGGGGGCTCCTGGCCATACTCTTCCTGCGCGATCGCTGGCATACAAAGGGCCGCGCCCAAGGCCAAAGGGCTGAGGGCGCGAAGTTGAGCGAGTAGCCAGCGGCGAGTGGAGTTCACGGGGGAAGGTTCCTGGTCGGTCCGTCGAATGGGGTGACAGCGTCTTGCCGCTATCGTCGTTTCGTGCGCATTTGACCTAGAAATGAACAAAACGAGCATTGGCGGCAAGGTTCCCGCAACTTAACGCTCTCACCATCCCAATGAGGTGCGGCTGCGCTTAGCCGCATGGACAGACAGTGTTCAAGTGGGCTCTTTGTGGTCGGCGACTGGCTAGAAATGGTGCGCCAATCAAGGGCATCGAGTGCTGCGCCTTGTTGCGACATCCAGCGAACCAAGAGGGCATCTCCACTGAGAAGGCTGATCAATGAGGTGACTATTGGCCTCAATGGATTCGTTCTGAGGTAATTCGTTGGCAATTCGATGGCCACGGGACGGCTTGGCACAAGGCGTGCCTAAACAAGCAAGTGTGCTAGATCACTGGTTTTTGAGCGCTCACCCGTGGTACAGCGCAATGTGAAACAACCGAGGCGCAAGGCGGGTGCCGTTGTTTTGGAACCTTTTTGATTACTCCCCCAGCAACGAGTTCCGCATGAAACCGTCTCATAAAGCAGTGCACATCGACCTGCGCGATTTCAAGTCCGTCCCAATGCGCGCGTTCCACGTCACGTGGTTCGCCTTTTTCACCGCCTTTTTTGGCTGGTTCGGCATCGCGCCGTTGATGGCGTTGGTCCGGGACGATCTGCACCTTAGCAAAGCTCAAATCGGCAACACCATCATCGCTTCCGTGGCGATCACGGTATTGGTGCGACTGTTGATTGGTCCGCTCTGCGATCGCTGGGGACCACGTTGGTGCTATCTGGTGTTACTCACGCTCGGCTCAATTCCCGTGATGTCTATTGGCCTGGCCAACAGCTATGAAACGTTCCTGCTGTTTCGTCTTGGTATCGGTGCGATCGGTGCGTCGTTTGTCATTACGCAGTATCACACTTCCATGATGTTCGCTCCCAATGTCGTCGGAACGGCGAACGCCACGACGGCTGGCTGGGGTAATCTCGGCGGTGGTGTGACGCAAATGGTGATGCCGCTACTGCTCAGCGCGATCCTGATGCTCGGTGTCGCGCCGAATCTCGGCTGGCGATTCGCGATGGTCATTCCCGGCGTGGTGCTGTTCTTCACCGGTATCGCCTACTTCTTTCTGACGAAGGACTGCCCCGAAGGCAACTTCGCGGAACTTCGTGCCGCGGGCAAAATGCCACCGTATCAAGCCAGTGGTGGGTGGATGGGCGCGATCAAGGAAACTTCCACCGACATGCGAGTGTGGGCGCTGTTCGTCGCTTATGCTGCTTGCTTTGGCGTGGAATTGACCATCAATAACGTCGCCGCGCTATACTTCCACGATCGCTTTGAATTGAGCGTGTATTGGGCCGGGACAATCGCTGGCTTGTTTGGCTTAATGAATATCTTTGCGCGCACTTTAGGTGGCGTTTTCTCCGACATGTTCGCCCGGCGTTGGAGCTTAAACGGCCGCGTGTACTTCCTGTTCACCACGCTCGCCTTCGAAGGGCTGGCTTTGATGCTGTTCGCGCAAATTGGCCTGCTGGTGCCAGCGGTGATCGCGATGATCGTGTTCAGTTTGTTCGTGCAGATGGCGGAAGGTGCCACCTATGGCATTGTGCCGTTTGTGAATAAGAAGCATCTGGGAATGGTCGCTGGCATCGTGGGCGCTGGAGGCAATGTCGGTGCCGTCATGGCAGGTTTTTTGTTTCGTAGCGAATCGCTGTCGCTCCAACAAGGCTTGTTTTACCTGGGCTGCGCGGTGACGTTCGGTTCGGTCGCCGCGTTGTGTGTTCGCTTCGCGCCAGAACAACAAGCCAACGAGATGCAGGAACTGGAACTCGCGCTCAGTCGCCGGCGACAAGGCGTGGATTCCACAACGTCGCCTGCTTACGTAACGGCGGAGTCGTGAACGTTCATTCGGATCGATGTGAGTCCAACCATTCTAGGCCATAGAGCTTGGTTCTTAGAACTTAGGTCTAGGCACTAGTTACGAAGCCCTCAGAACCAAGCACTACCTTATGTCCCTCGCTGAACTCATTCCGACCGCAGTCGATGGCAGTACGCTGCTCGATGCGTATTTGCGCGAGCAGCAATCGCTGACCGCGGTCGAGAAGTTCTCGAAGTTGCATGAGGAAGCGAGGGAACCACTCCAGGCCCGCTACTACCGCGACTTGATTCCCCTCTCACTGCCGCAGCCTGGCGAGCAATTCGCCTTCGAGGTCGATCTCGATGTTTGCAGCGGCTGCAAAGGCTGTGTCACGGCATGTCATAGCTTAAATGGCTTGGAAGAAGAAGAAACGTGGCGCGGTGTTGGTTTGTTGCAAGGTGGCACCGCCGCGCTGCCGGTTCTGCAACACGTCACCACGGCATGCCATCATTGCGTTGATCCTGGGTGTCTCTCTGGCTGCCCCGTGAATGCTTATGAGAAGGATGACGTGACCGGCATCGTGCGGCATCTTGATGATCAGTGCATCGGTTGCCAGTACTGCATGCTCAAGTGCCCTTACGACGTGCCGAAATACAGCAAGTCCAAGGGGATCGTGCGTAAGTGCGATATGTGTCGCGATCGCCTGGCGGTGGGAGAAGCGCCCGCCTGCGTGCAGGCGTGTCCCAATGAAGCGATTCGCATCACGATCGTCAACAAACAACAGGTGATCGAGGATAGCGAAGCGAATTTGTTTCTGGTCGGCGCACCGGAACCCAGTTACACGCTGCCCACGACGATCTACAAATCGGCTAAGCCGCTACCGCGCAACCTGCTGCCGGCCGATTACTTCGCCGCGCGCCCCCAGCATGCCCATTGGCCATTGATCTGGATGTTGGTACTAACGCAGCTTTCGGTCGGTGGTTTCACCGTCGAGCAGATGCTCGCCAGCGATTGGCTGAAGATCGATGCCGCGCTCCTCGCGGCGATTCGACCAGTGCACATGGTGGCGGCCTTAGCCTTGGGACTTCTCGGTCTCAATGCCTCGGTCTTTCATCTCGGGCGGCCCTTGTACGCGTTTCGCGCGATTCTCGGCTTACGTACATCGTGGCTGAGCCGCGAGATTATTGGTTTTGGAGTTTTTGCCGCCGCCGCATCGGCCTACACCGCCGCGCACTGGGGGGGCGAGTTCGGCATCGACATCAGCGAGGGCGTGCAGCGTTGGCTGGGCATCGCGACGGCGCTGATCGGCTTTGGGTCCGTGATGTGCTCGGTCATGATTTATGTCGATACGCGCCGCGAGTTTTGGAATTTCGGCGCGACGACGCGTAAGTTCCTGCTCACCTGTGCATTGTTGGGCTTGCCGGTGGCGATCTTGAGCGCCTTGGCGGGTTCGCTGGTGTTGCAGAACGTTGACCCCACCGAGGTCATTCAACAAATCGCGCGACCGCTCTGGCAACTGCTGGCGGTCGCTACCGGGATCAAGCTGCTGGCGGAAGCGAGTGTGTTCGTCAGCCTGCTGCAAGCGCGACATGCGCCACTCAAGCGCACCGCGACGCTCATGGCAGGCGAACTGGCCCGCGCGACCTTTGGCCGCTTCGTGATGGGAACTATCGGCGGCATCGCCATTCCGCTGCTGTTGATGACCACGCCGTCTGTCTCGCCCCCGATCGCCATCATGTTCGCCATACTTTCGTTCGCTTTGCTATTCGCAGGCGAAGTGCTGGAACGTTACTTGTTTTTTGCCGCTGTGGTCGCTCCCAAAATGCCAGGATCGCCAGCCTCATGAGCACCGACTTTGCCGAACCGCGTTTAGCGCAACCGACCGTCTTGCTGCCGCAGGTCGCGCCACCGGAGGATCGAACGACCGTCGATCCCGCTTCGACATTGCTGCGCGCTTTCACCGGCACGCTCACGCGCGATCTGCTGCGCGCACCTGGCGATTTCGGCTTGGGTCAAGTGCCGGCGAACCTCAAGCCCAATGCTGTTACGAATTTAGTCTGTGGGTTTTGCTCGACCGGCTGCGGTTTGAACCTGCATCTGCAAGACGGCAAGGCGGTGAACCTCTCGCCGACCACGAACTATCCCGTCAATCTCGGCTTTGCTTGTCCCAAAGGTTGGGAAGCACTACGCGTTCTCGATGCGCCGGATCGCGCGACGACGCCGCTCTTGAAAGATAGTCGCGGCCGGTTGCAGCCAGTCGATTGGCATACCGCGCTCACCACCTTTGCGGAGCGCATGAAATCGATTCAAGCCAAACATGGGCCGGAGTCGGTGGCGTTCCTTAGCACGGGGCAAATTCCTACCGAAGAAATGGCGCTGCTGGGCAGCTTTGCCAAGTTCGGTATGGGAATGGTCCATGGCGACGGCAATACACGGCAATGCATGGCGACTTCGGTGGTGGCGTACAAGCAAGCCTTCGGCTTCGACGCGCCTCCTTATACTTACGCCGATTTTGAAGCCAGCGATGTCCTGGTCTTCGTTGGAGCGAATCCGTGCATCGCGCATCCGATCATGTGGGAGCGGGTCTGCCGCAATCCGCATTCCCCTCGGATCATCGTTGTCGATCCGCGCAAGACCGAAACGGCGATGGCCGCCTCGCATCACATCGCGCTCGCTCCCAAGAGCGACATGCATCTGTTTTATGGTCTGGCAAATATTCTGATCACCAGCGGTCGTATTCGACGCGACTACATCGACGCGCACACCAACGACTTCGACGCTTATGCCAGCTTCGTCGCGGAATACACGCCCGACATGGTCGCGAGCGAGACCGGCATCGCAGTGGAAATGTTACACGAACTCGCCGACATCATTTATCAAGGACAGCGCGTGTCGTTCTGGTGGACGATGGGGGTGAACCAAAGCTATCAAGGTGTGCGCACTGCGCAGAGCATCATCAATCTCGCCCTGATCACCGGCAACATCGGTCGCCCCGGCACTGGCGCGAACTCGATCACCGGCCAATGCAACGCGATGGGTTCGCGACTATTCAGCAATACGACCAATCTTCTCGGGCATCGCGACTTCACCAACGAAGCCGATCGCCAGCATGTCGCCACCACGCTGGGCATTCCGGTCGAAAACATTCCGACGAAAGCGAGTTGGTCGTATGATCGCATCATCGAAGGTGTCCTACGCGGCGACATTAAAGGCTTATGGATCATCGCCACCAACCCGGCCCATTCTTGGATCAATCAGCACATGCTGCACGACATCTTGGGGCGGCTCGATTTTCTCGTCGTACAAGATATGTATCACAGCACGGAGTCGGCCCAACTTGCCGATCTGGTGTTGCCTGCGGCTGGGTGGGGTGAAAAGGAAGGCACGTTTATCAACAGCGAGCGGCGCATCGGCCTGATTAAGAATGTCTCGCCCGCCCCAGGCAAGGCGTTGGCTGATTTTTACATCGTGAAGTTATTGGCGGAGTACTGGGGCTGCGGCGACTTGTTTCGCCGCTGGAACAAGCCGGAAGATGTGTTTCAGTCGCTGAAGGATTTGTCGCGCGGCACACCTTGCGATTTCTCCGGCATTGTCGACTATCGCCATCTCGACGAGCGCGGCGGCATTCAATGGCCCTTTCCCGAACATGCGAGGGATGACGCGGCGGAGCGGCGTTTGTTTGCCGATGGACGTTTCTTTCATCCCGATGGCAAGGCGAGATTCTGCTTTGAATCGCCGCAGCCCATGCCGGAGCCGCCGACCATGAAGTTTCCCTACCTCTTGCTCACTGGCCGCGGCACTTCGGCGCAATGGCATACGCAAACGCGCACCGGCAAAAGCCCCGTACTCCGTAAGCTCTATCCCCGCGAGCTGTATGTCGAGATCAATCCCGAAGACGCTCGCCGCGAGAAAATCGTCGCCAATCAGTATGTGGTCGTCGAGTCGCAACGCGGCAAGATCAAAGCCAAGGTCTATATCACGTTGGCGGTCAAGGCAGGCCAGGTCTTTCTGCCGATGCACTACCGCGACACGAACAAACTCACGCATCCGCATTTCGATCCTTATAGCCGTCAACCTTCCTACAAGGACTGCGCCGTTCGCGTCCGCTTAATGGAACAGTACGACGGCGA
>JBGSHH010000074.1:0-6424 GCA_041752355.1 Pirellulaceae bacterium
GAGTTGCCGCAAGATGCCAAGGTATTGGGCGATGATCCAGCCATCTATTTGGGAGTCGATGGCGATTTCCTCTATGCGGTCGCGGGCAAGGATAGCTTGCAGCAATTGAACGATGCGATCGATCGTTCGGCATCGCGACCAAATTTTAAGGTGGCACCGTATCGTCAGCGAATTGATATCGCGCCGATTGTTAGAATGTCGGTCGAGCAAGCCAAAATCGACTCTCCCACCGTTGATCAGTTGCTCGCGAAACTGGCTGCCGCTCCTGCCAAAACCGGGGTCAGTGTCAATCTCTTGCCGAGCGATGCGGGACTTGAAGGCCGTTTGGAAATCGACGAAGCTCTCTTTTCGATCGCTCCCGAAGTAGGCGATTTGATTTGGAATGCCATTATGCAAGCCTATGAAATGGGTGACCCGATGGTCGATCCATTCGATCCGGCGATTCCCTGACATTACCATGCAACCAAGTCATCTTTCGATTGGTATTATCACCAGCGCGCTGCGGCCTTGTCAGCGCTTTTATGCCGAGCATTTCGGTTTTGCGACGATCTACGACAGCGACTGGTACATTCAACTTCGCGCGCCGGATCAGCGTCTGGAGATTGGCCTGTTGGCTGCTCGGCACGAGTCACAGCCAGCCGCCATGCAGGCGGAGTATACGGGCCTCGGCGCGTTTGTGAATTTGGAGATGAGCGATGTCACCGAGTGCTATGCGAGATTCCTCGCCGCCGGCGTGACGATGGAGTTAGCGCTCTGCGACGAACCGTGGGGTGAACGGCATTTCCTTGTCCGCGATCCGGCCGGCATGGTGGTGAATGTGTTTGAGAAGGTACGGAAGTGAATTTCACGCCCGCTCAATCGGAAATGCCATTACGTCTTGGATCTCGACGGAGTTCGCCAACAGCATCACCAGACGATCGACACCCAATGCGCATCCCGCACAGGCAGGCAGGCCATGTTGCATGGCATTGAGCAGGCGACTCTCGAGCGGCAGTGGCGACTTGCCATCGCTGGACCGCGCCGCGTTGTTGGTGAGGTTTCGTTGGTTTAGAACCGCCGGATCGAGCAGTTCATGATAACCATTGGCCAAGTCCACGCCGCGGACATAAAGTTCAAACCGTTCCGCAACAAGTTGACCGTGACGATCGCTAGTTTGCGCGAGCGCTGCTTGATCAGCGGGATAATCATGCAAGATGGTCGGATCGCCTTGTCCCAGTTGGGGTTGCACGCGCTGAGTAAGCAACAGGTCGAGATCCCAATCAGTCAGTTCGGACGTCGCGAGATCCACGGCGGCATGCTTTTTCACTGCCTCTGCAAAGGTGATGCGCTCGACGCGCTGCGCGTTGAATATCTCTTGGGCCAACTCGGCCAGCAAGTTCATGCCAGCTGCGTAGTCGTCGCCGACGCGGTACCACTCCAGCATCGTGAATTCAGGATTGTGTTGGCTGCCGCGTTCTGCCCCGCGAAACGCCCGCGTGATTTGATAGATCGCCTTCGCATCTCCAGTGGCCAGCAGCCGCTTCATGCCAAACTCAGGCGAGGTCTGGAGATAGAGCGTCGGTCCGGTGGAGACATCGCGCGGATCGTCAAACAACGTCACTTGCAGTGGATCGAGATGGCGATCGATGACGGTATCGTGGGAGAGCAGCGGTGTCTCCACTTCGATGAAGCCGTGATTGTCGAAGAACGCCCGCAAGCGTTGGAGTGTTTGAGCGCGCAGAACGAGATTGTGCCACGGCGCGGTTGGTAGGAAATCGAGGGACATTCTAAAGGGCCCCGCGTGCCGAGCGGGAGTTGGCTATCCAAAATGAGCGCGCGATGGCTACCAATTTGTTCAACATCGCGCACCTCCTACGTCCGGTTCGGCCTGCCGGGCCTACTTTATTCGCGGACGCGTTCGATGTATTCACCGCTACGCGTATCGACCTTAATCATATCGCCGATGTTGATAAAGGCGGGACCAATGATTTCGGCACCGGTCTCCAACTTCAACTGCTTGGTGACGTTGGTCGCCGTATCGCCGCGCGCGCCGGGTTCGCAGTATTCCACCTTCAGCGCGACATGCGATGGCGGCGTCATGGTGATCGGCTTGTTGTTGAATAGCAGCAGTGAAACTGTCATGCCATCCTTGAGGAACATCCAGGTGTCCTCCATTTTGTCCTTCGTCAATTCATATTGCTCGAAGGTGGTGCTTTCCATGAAGAAAAACGTGTCTTGTTGCTTGTAAAGGAATTGGCATTCGATTTCCTCGACATCGGCGGATTCCAACTCGTCGCCACCTTTGTAGGTGCGCGTGAGCGTGGTGCCGCGGACGAGGTTCTTCAGCTTGCATTCATACAACGCGTTGCCTTTGCCTGGCTTACGGAAATTCATTTCCGACATCAGGTAAGGCTCGCCGTCGATCTGAACTTTAATTCCCTTTTTGAAGTCGTTGGTTCGGTACGTGGCCACGGAACGATTTCCCTGTTACGCTTACGAGTGGTGGAATGAGTGCTTACGAAAGGGCATATTGTAGCGGCCCCAGGCGAATCTGTCCGCGCCAGGTTGCCGCCCTACCAGACTGTGGAAAACGGACCCTCTGATGAACTCGGCAACCCTTTTGCAGACGGACAACCGGTCTTTCGCCTTCGGTGTCGACAGCTGGCAAACAGCGCTCAAGTCGTCCGTGCGTGACGGGAGGCAACTCCTTGATATGCTTGGACTTACGGATATTGTGCCAGCGCAGTCACTAGTCGCCGCCGGTGACTTTCCTGTCTTTGCTCCGCTCGGCTTCATCGCCAAAATGCACCCTGGCGATCCCCGCGATCCGCTCTTGTTGCAGGTGTTACCGCAAATTGCCGAGCGGGACGAAATCGAAGGATTTTCGCGCGATCCGGTCGGCGACGCTGCCGCTAAACTTAGTCCGGGTGTGCTGCAAAAGTACCAAGGTCGAGCCCTTTTGATCACCACCGGAGCCTGTGCAATTCATTGCCGCTACTGTTTTCGTCGGCACTATCCCTATGGCGAGAGTCCACATTCACTAGCCGCCTGGGAACCGGCACTGGCGGAGATCGCTGCGGATCCGACGCTTGATGAAGTGATTCTCTCAGGTGGCGATCCGCTGACGATCGTCGATGCCCAACTGGCGCAACTTGCTGAGCGCATCGCCGACATCCCCCACATCAAACGTTTGCGAATTCATACGCGGTTGCCGATAGTGATTCCGGAACGTGTCACGGACGAACTCCTCACTTGGCTGCGCGCGACGCGACTCGCGCCGATCGTGGTCGTACACGCCAATCATCCTCGCGAGTTAGACACATCCGTCCTGAGTGCCTTGGCGAAGCTGATCGATGCGGGCGTGCCGGTACTCAATCAGGCGGTGCTGTTGAAAGGCGTGAACGACAATATTGAGGTGCTGACGGAACTCTGCCAGCTTTTGGTTAACGCGCGCGCAATGCCTTATTACTTGCATCAGCTCGATCGAGTCGCCGGCGCGTCGCACTTCGAGGTTCCCGTGGAACAAGGGCGGGCGTTGATCGCTCAGTTGCGAGCGAGGCTCCCAGGTTATGCTGTGCCGCAATATGTCGGTGAATTCCCTGGCGAGGCTCACAAGCGCCGGCTGGAATGACGATTGGCTTGTAAACAAATTCGGAGCCAATGATGAAGCGAAATGACATTGCCCTCGCATTACTCCTGGTATTGACCATCGGTTCGATTGCCCAGGCCGAGAATTGGCCACAGTGGCGTGGACCCACTGGCGATAGCATGAGCCAAGAGACAGATCTACCGATCATCTGGAGCGAATCACGCGGCATTCTGTGGAAGTGCTCTTTACCGGAATGGGGCGATAGCACGCCAGCGATCTGGGGTGATGCAGTGTTTGTCACCAGCCACACGCTCAAAGATAAGTTACTGCTGTTACGCATCAATACGTCGACGGGCGAAATTGTCTGGACCCGTGAGGTGGGCGAAGGTGAAGCGCCGCGCGAAGCCGACAAACGCTCGACGCAGAAATTCCATCAATTACACAATCTCGCTACTCCCTCGCCGGTGACGGATGGTCAAACAGTTGTCGTGCATTTCGGCAATGGTCTCCTGGCCGCCTATGACTTCGCCGGCGAGCAAATCTGGCAGCGTAATTTGCAAAACGACTATGGTCCTTATTCCATCTGGTGGGGACATGCCAACAGCCCCTTGTTGTATGGCAACGCAGTGATTTCGGTTTGTATGCAGGATTCGCTCGCGGATCTACGCGAGAAGCCAGTGGAGAGTTATCTCGTTGCGCACGACCTACGCGATGGTCATGTAAAGTGGAAGCAATCGCGGATGACGGGCGCGAATGCCGAGCAAGGCGACGCCTATACGACCCCGCTACTTGCGAAAAGCGATGGCAAGACGCAACTCATCACGATGGGCGGGAATGTTCTGGATGGACGCGATCCCGAAACCGGCAAAGAGTTGTGGCGATTGCCGGACTTGTTTGGTGGTCGCACTGTCACGGGCCCGACGTTCAGCCATGACATGATCTTCTGCACGCGTGGTATGCGGGGGCCATTGTTGGCGGTAAAACTCGGTCGCGCCGCGGAACTCGATCGCCGAGATATCGCCTGGGTATACGACCAAGGAACGCCGGACACTTGTTCCCCGGTGACATGGGACACACTTTTGTTCACAGTGTCCGATGACGGCATCGCGCGTTGTTTCGATCTGTTCGCCGGCCATTTAAAATGGAAGCAACGCTTGCCAGGGCAATATAAAGCCACGCCTCTGGTAGCCGCCGGACGCATCTTCTTTTTGAATACGCAGGGGCTATGTACGGTGATTGCTGCCAGTCCCAAGTACGACAAGCTCACGCAGAATCAACTCGAAGATGAAACGATCGCTTCTCCCTGCACCAGCGATGATTGTCTCTTCATTCGGGGCAAGAAGTCGCTATATTGTTTGAGCCGGGGACCCAAGTGATGCACGTCGTGTGGCTCACCGATATCCATCTGAATTTTGCTGTGCCGCCCAGGCAGCGCGACTTTCTGAATTCGCTCCGAGAATCTTCGCCTGACGCAATCTTGCTTACGGGCGATATCGCTGAGTCGGACGATGTGAGCGACTACCTGACGACGCTGGCGGAAACTGTACCGTGTCCCATTTACTTTGTGCTCGGTAATCACGATTTCTATTTCGGCTCCATCGCTGGAGTACGCGCACGTGTCGGCCAATTATGCCAGCGCTGGTCAAATCTCCATTACCTCTCGCAATTGGGCGTCTTAGAACTCACGCCCACTATTGGGCTGATAGGTCAAGATGGTTGGGCCGATGCGCGTGTCGGCGACTACGAACGCTCAACGGTCATGATGAACGACTATCGCCTCATCGCCGAGCTTTCGCACGTCGGCAAACGCGAGCGTTGGCCGCTGCTCAAGCAGCTAGGCGATGACGCCGCAGCGCACATTCGACGCTATCTGCCGGAAGCGCTGATCCGCTATCAGCATGTTTATCTCGCCACGCACGTCCCACCGCTGCGCGAGGCATGTTGGCACGAAGGGGCAATTTCCGACGATGAATGGGCCCCGCACTTCGTCTGTCAGGCAATTGGCGATGCGATCATGGAGATCATGCCGCACTGGCCCACGCACCTGTTAACCGTGCTTTGCGGTCACACGCACGGCGTAGGGGAATGCCGCCCATTGCCCAACGTGCACATTCTGACCGGGGGAGCGGAATATGGAGCGCCAGCGATCACACGGGTTATCGACCTGCCGGGGTTTGGATCGAAGGCCGATCCTAGCCCTTAACACGACCGGCGATGAGCGTAATGTTCTGGCCACCAAACCCAAAGCTGTTATTCAAGGCATAATCGCACTTGGCTTCGCGGGCGACATTGGGGATGTAGTCGAGATCACAGAGCGGGTCGGGGTTCTCATAGTTCGTCGTCGGCGGCAAGACATTGTCGCGAATCGCCATCAAACAGACGATCAACTCCGTTACACCGGCAGCGGCGATGAGATGCCCCATCATGCTCTTGGTACTACTAATCGGTGGTACTTTGGCTCCATTCTGACCAAAGACTTCGCGACAAGAAACTGTCTCCACTTTGTCATTGACGGTGGTGCTGGTGCCGTGAGCATTCACGTAGTGAATATCTGAGGGATTGAGTTGCGCGTCTTTGAGCGCCATTCTCATGCAGGCGATGGCACCGCGACCTTCAGGATGAATATCGGTGATGCGATAGGCATCGGCCGTCGTGCCATAGCCAATGATCTCGCCATAGATCTTCGCGCCGCGGGCCTTGGCATGTTCGAGTTCTTCTAAAACTACCATCGCCGCACCTTCACCCAGTACGAAGCCATCGCGCAGTCGATCGAATGGACGCGAAGCCTTTGTCGGTTCGTCGTTGCTTGTCGAAAGTGCGGTAAGCAGATTGAAGCCCGTCACACCGAAGGGATGA
>JBGSHH010000075.1:0-12511 GCA_041752355.1 Pirellulaceae bacterium
GGACATCCCCGGGTCGGTTCTCTGGCTTGGGTCCCCGCGCCATCCCACAAGATAACACTCGCAAAACCTATTGTCAATATCTATTTACAAAATACTGACGACTTTTCCGCCAGCGCGTTGGACGCGGCTTCTGACTCGACGACCTGCACAGAACCGTAAGGGGTGTCAGTGGGCGTTCTATCCCAATTGCTTACCGCGCGCCGCGATGAGTTCGTTGACCGCCTCGTTGGCGGGGCGAATTTCAAAAGGCCCAATCTTCACGCCGGGGTGCTTGGACATCAGGGCAATGGCGTGTTGCAGGTCGCGCGCTTCGAGCAGGAGGATGCCGCCGAGTTGCTCTTTCGTTTCGGCATACGGCCCGTCCGTCACCATCACCTGGCCAGCGTTCATCCGCAGCGTGGCTGCCTGCTCCGGCATTTGCAGCGCTTCGCCGCCGATATAGTGCCCGTTGCGGCGCAGTTCGTCGTCATAGGCGAGGCACTCCTCCATCATCGCGGCCATCTCCTTCGGATCGCGCTCACTCAATCCTTTCAAGTCGGCGTATCCCAGGCAGATAAATTTCATGATTGGCTCCAGTTAAACAATTCGGTGAATCACATGTTCTACTTTGTCGAACGGCGGATGCGAAAATCGACAGTCCGCGCTGGAGTTCATGCAACTTTTCCCTCGAATGTTGCCCGTATTCACCCGCGTGGCAGATTGGGTCTGTCGCGCGACGGCGAAGAAAGTCAAATTGGCCCAGTAATGTAGCCTCATCGCCTTGTTCACTGCACTCCGCAGTCCATGAGCAAATGCTTGGAACCGCGTGACCTCTGCATTATCATGTCTTGGAAACATGCGGATGGCCATGCCGCGCAATCGCACATTCGAAGAAAGTGATTTGCCGATGGGAGTTTTGACGGATATTGTCGTAGCTGACCGTGGCGCAGCCCAGCGAGTGTGCGATTCGGATTGTCCAAGCCGAGAGTTCGTCGGGCTAGACGCGAAGGGTATCGACACGGTCAAGCTCGGAACACTGAACGCGATCCTAGTCGGCGGCGAATTTGACCCAGCGTTTATGAGTGAACCTCTATGTTCCAGGGGAGAGGAAGGCCCATGGGTACTCGAAGTGCCATCCGATTTAGTACGGCGATTGGCGACTCTCACCGCGCAGGAACTTGAGTTGATTGGCGAACAGTGGGCGGCAACCGAAGAGTTTTCACCCCAGTACGACTACTGGCCGATAGAAGCTGTCCAGCAAATATTGCAGGAAATTGCCGCACTCTGCAAGCAGGCCCGCCATGAGGACAAGGCGCTACTCATGTGGATGTGTCTCTAAAGACCCGACGGCGCAAACACGCCTTCGGCAAACTCATTCAAAATGCTTTCGATCTCCGGAATCCTCGGTATTATCGTCTCGGTTGCCGCGATCGGTGGGCAACTCACCTTAGGGATGGCCTTCCTCGGTAGCGAACATCCTATCGAAAGGTCGAAAGCACCCGGGCAATTCTGGTTGATTATCATTGTGGAAACACTCGGCTTGGGGCTCGCAATCTTAGGCCTCTGGGCTTTTAACCATGCACCCTAACGCGCATCACGAAACGACAACGCTCGAATTCACATACTTGACGCAGCGAATGGCATTACTCTCGATTTGATCAACTATGAATTCCACTGACCTTGGTACCTGTGAGAAAGAGTTTGCGTTCAACGGCGATCATTGGGGTCGCACAATTGTCATGTTCGGCTTCATGATCGTGGCGGGTGTGTTTGTTCTTGGCCAAGAGTGCTGGCGGATACTTCAATCCGGTGTGCTGAATTGGGTGTCGCTGATATATTTGGGCCATTGCTCATTGCATTGGCAGGCCATTGCCTCTATCAATCACGCCCGCGACTGTTCTCACTTGCGATCCACGAACGTGGCCTACTCATCAACGAGCGTGAGGGACAGACAACGATTCGCTGGCCGGAGATTACGCGGATCGAAAAGTCAGTTCAAAAGGCGGGATCGTTGGAAGTCCCGCAACTCGTCATCCAAACTGGCAAAGAAACAGGTCTCGTCGTCAATGGTTTTTCCATCGTTGAGTTTGACGAGTTCCTGGCCATGCTACAACGTCAAGCCGCACTGCACGAACTAACCTGGGATGATGTCGGAATGCAAAAGATCAAGTGACGCGAATTTGAAGATGACAGATACTCTAAACGGAATTCTCATTTGACCTGAGAGATTCATTATGTCAGTTTGAGAGCGCGGCGAAGACTTGGTGCAGGCGACTTCACCGGCGTCAAGGAGTTCGAACGAAGGCGCTCCTTCGGACGCGGCGAAAGCTATTCACTTCACCACCTCCACCTCCTGAACATCCATGTACATCAGCCACGTTGCAGGAAACGGGGAAAGGTTCTCCTTGGTTCCGCCGGCGTGATAAGCGGTTCCCAGGACGCCGCTCACTCGCACCCGAACGGGAAGCTGTAGTCGGGCCAAGAGGTCCGAGTCGCGACCATGGTCCGCGCCGTAGAGGGCGCATATCTGACCATGGCCATACTCCAAGTAGTAGCGGTAGAGAAACTTGGGATGAACCTTCAACTCGCCTTCCAAAGGCCACAATTTGGCGGCTTCCGGTTCCTTGCCCTCTGTCGTGCCGCCGAGCAGGGACGTGCCCGCGACCAACGCACCGGCGGTGGCCGTTTGGATCGCAATGCGACGAGTTAGGTTTTGCATTTGAATTCTCCAGGGGTGGCGTGTACGTGGATCGCGCCTCGCTCACGCTCTCACGCTTCGGGTTAGTGTGGAATCAACCCCCAGGCGGTGACCTTGCCTTTGCTGGAGGTGAGGATGACGCGCTGGTCGCCGAGTTTGACGAAGGCGAGGCCGGTGAGCAATTCGCCGGTGGCGAAGGCGTCGGAAAACTCGCCGTCGTCGCTTATGATATGCACGCTGCCATCGGGACCGGCGATGATCCACTCACCCTGTTCGTCGTCGCGCACGCGGCCGCTGGTCACGTACTCGATTTGATTGTTGAACTGCCCGACCGGCAGTTTGTAGTTCCAGACTTCTGCCAGTTCGGCGTCCAAACCTACCGCCAGCAAGCGGCCGTCGTCCTGATACGAAACGCCGCAATAGGCCGTGGCCAGCGCGGGAATTTTATTGGCGGCCAGACGATGAATTTGCCGGCCGGGGATTTCGATTTTGGGATCTTGCAGCCCATATTGATTGATGCGGTACAGCACGCCGCGATCGCCCGAGGCAATCAGCTTCCGCCACCCCAAATCGTTGGGTGGTGTAGCGACCAGGGACAACACCGTGGGAATGACGCGATTGCTCCACTCCTTCTTGCCAGTGAGTGAAACGCCTTGCACGCCGATCAAACTCCAATAACCCACATACAACTCCGGCGTGCCGTCGTTGGCCAGATCGGCGAGCTCCACGGCGTGTAATCCTTCATGCGGCTGATCCTCCGGCGGATAACGGAGCGTCACGTTCCACTTGTCGTCCATCACAAACAACTGCTGCGCGAGCAGCGCGCTGCCGACATACACGCGCTGGCCATCTTTGGTGGTGGCAGTACGCAGATACGAGACGCCTGCGCGTTCCGGCAAGTCGAGCGTTTGCTTCTTGACCGTTTTGCCAGCAGCGTCGAGTTCCACCACGGTCCGCCAGCCATCGAGTACATACGTCTTGGGCGTCGACTCACCTTCCACGACCAGAAAATTGCCTGGCTCGGCGAGTTCGTTGTCCATTGTCGACCAGAGCTTCGTCAATTCAAAATGTTGCGGCTTGCTGGGCGGCGCGGCCTTCGCTTCGGGGATTTCGATCACCGAGGTTTGCGTCGTCTCGCCGCTGGCAGAAGCGAGACTTTGGCCGTATTGCTCTTGGCTCTTCTTGGCGTCGGCCAGGATTTCTTCCGCCAGATCATCGCCAGCGAGCAAACGCTCAATGATGACAGGCAGCGTTTGATTCAGCCGAGGGTTGGCACCTTCCTCAAAAATCTGCACGCGACCAGAGGCATCGAGCACGATCAACGTCGGCGCATTGCGCAGGCCAAACGTATCGCGCCCCACAACCTCAAAATCTCGCAGCAGCGGCACATCGACATTCCACGCTTTGAGCGCCGCTTGCAATTCCGCGCTGGGCGTTTGGCGATCTTCGGTGGCGATCACGTAGGCGGTCACTTTGTCGGGGTTCTTGACGGCGCTTAGCCCCTGGCTAAGTTGTTGCAGGCCGGTCTGACAGGCGGGATCGTTGCTAAACCACATCAGCACGGCGATTTTGCCTGCCAACCCAGTGGCGGAAACGGTATCGCCATCGGCGGTAGTGAGTTGGAAATCGCCTGGCTTAAGTCCGAACAACTCCGTTGGCAGTTCCTGCGGCGGCAAAACAAATTGCCGCACCTGTTTGGCATTCGGAGGAATCGCCAGCGCGAAATCTTCCGCTGGCAAGGTCTTCTCAAATTTCGCGCCACGAAAGTCGGCGACAAGTTTTAAATCGCTGACTTGCGGATCGTTCGCCAACTGCGGCACGATGCTTTGCGCGGGATACTCGATGCGATGCAGGACGTAGTTCGTGCTATCGATCCAAAAGGTATACGTGCCATCGGCCAATTCCGCCGCGAGGCGTTGGCAGTGATGGCCTTCGCTATCTTTCGTCGGCGGCAAGAGCGACAACTTCGCGTCAGGTTTCAACAGATCGACCAGCGGCGCATCGCCAAACAGCAATTCCAACTGCACCGGATGCCGCCCCAGCCCGCTTTGCAAAGCGTCGTGCAGCACCGCGTCGGCATAGAGTTCATCCAGCGAGAGCTTGGCCGGAGCCGCCCGACGCACGAACTGACCATCGAGATTGGCGGTCGTCGGATCAGTGATCTCCGCATGCAGGAACTTGCCATCGCTGGCGACATCGGTTTGATAAGCGCGGACGCGAAGGCGATTGGGAGCGGCATACTCGACGGAGAGGGGCGCGGTATCTTCGAGTGGTTGATCGCCGTGTTTGTAGCTCAATCGCACGATGCCTTCATCGCGATAAGCGGTCGCCCCTTTGTAGACGGCCAACATTTTGTCGAGCAGGTCGCGCGGCGTGAAGGCCAGCGACGCACCGGGTTTGGTCGTCGCCGACGAACCGCCTTTGGTCTCGCATCCTACCGCCGCCAGCACTGCCAGCAACATCATCCAGCTAACAATTCGTTTCGCCACCGTTCGCCATCCTTGTACGATTGCATCGAGGAGTCGTTTCCCGCCTGCATTATTTGACAAGTCGCCGTTTACGTAAAGCTCGACTCCTGAGGGTGTTTGTCTTTCGTAGGTGAGTCCCCCAGGTCAGACATCAAAAAGGCAAACGACAGATTTGGAAATCCGTCCTACGAATGGCGACGGAAAGCGTTACAATGGGCGTTTTAGGGGATAAGTAATGAAATACACGTTGCCTTATGGCGAATCCGACCTGCTCACATTCGACGTGCCGCAGGCGACGGAAGTCATCGATTACACCAGCGCTCGCGGCACGCCGCTGGAAGATCCCGCCTCGGCCATGACGAACGCCCTGCGGGAGCCGCTCCATTATCCGCCGCTAGCAGCCGCCACCGTGCCGGGGGACAAAATCACCTTGGTGATCGAGCCAGGCTTACCTGCCGTGGAAGCGCTCGCGGCCGGCGCGCTGTATGAAATCCTCGAACGGGGAACCGATCCGCGCGACGTCACGGTGGTGACAGGCAGCAACTTGCGGGCGGTCCTCACACTGGTTCCCGAGCGGATGCGACAGGATTTGCATGTCATATTGCACAATCCCAGCGATCAAGAAAGTCTGCAGTATCTGGCGGCGGACAAGGAAGCGCGCCCCATCTATCTCAATCGGGCATTATGCGACGCCGACTTTGTGTTGCCGATTATGTCGTCGCGACTCCCCACGGCGCTCGACTTCGTCGGCGGCTACAGCGGGTTGTATCCGATCTTTGCTGATTTAGAAACGCAGCAACGTTTCCGCGCCGGTAGCAATGCCGATCATGCTGCGCATCAACGTCGCCGGCACGACGAAGCAGATGAAGCGGCCTGGCAGCTTGGTTTGCACTTCATCGCGCAAGTGGTGCCAGGACGAGGAGACGAAGTTCTCGGCATCGTCGCTGGCGAGGCGCAGAGTGTGATCGCGGAAGCACAACGACAACATGCTGCCGCCTGGCAACATCCGCTGCCGACCAAGGCCGGCGTGGTGATTGCCGCGATTGATGGTGGCGAGGAACAACAGACTTGGGAACATCTCGCCCGAGCGCTCGACGTAGCGCAACAATCGGTTAGCGATGGTGGCGCGATTGTGCTGGTATCGAGTTTGGCACTACGGATCGGCCCCGCGCTCGCCCGACTCGCAGGCAACGAACGCGATCGGGAGTTGCTGCGGCATTTGGCCAAGGATAACACGCCTGACGCGCATGCCGCCATGCTGTTAGCCGATGCACGCGAGCGATACGATTTGTTTTTGTGGAGCGAATTGGTGCCAGAGCAAGTCGAAGAGATGGGACTGGCTCCGCTCAGCGATGTGGACGAACTACAGCGCTTGGTGCAGCGTTATCCGTCGCTTCTCTTGCTCGGCAGCGCTCAACATGCCGGTGTGAGTTTAGACGTTGAGTCACTTCAGTCCGAGTCCCAGTCTCGGCAGGCCTGAATTCCTGCCCCTTCAAAGTGAGTTTGCATTTAATTCGTGGGGCCATTCTCGACGGCTGGCTAGTCGCGCGTCGATACGCTTTGAGGCGCATCGGTCAGTTGTTTCCATAGATTTCGATCGGCAACTAGCCAAGCCGCCACCCGCTCCGGCGTGTCAGGCGTCTTGGCGGTAAGCAAAGCTCGTAAATCATCGAGGCGTCGCCGCTGTTCGGCATCGAGCGACTGCCGATTGAGCTGTTCCAGTTCGGGTAGCAAACTCAGACCTTGCGCTCGCAAGGCCCGATCCGCCTGCTGCCGCAAGGCAAATTTGGGAGAAGCGAGTTGATCGATCTGCTTACGAAGCGCGACGCTATCGACCGGTTGATGAATATTCGCCGCGTTATGCAGCGCGTGCTCGACCGCTTCGACATGCGTGGCAAAGTGCCAATCGGGACGGAGTTGATCGAGCATTGGCAAGAGACAATCGCGGCATGCTTGTGGCTGTGTCAGCACCAGATGCCACAACGTCATCGCACTATACTTTTGTGTTTGCTTCGCATCAGCGACTTCCAAAGTCAACGCGCCGCGCAACGGCTGCGCGAAACGAATGGTGGTAGCGCCCGCCGCCGAGCGCAGCTCGCGACGCAGATGTAAATCGCCCTGGCCGAGAAAATCAACGACGAACGTCTCGTTGCTCTCGTGGCGTTCGTAACGCACGGTTTGTTGACTGCCCGTCGATTGAATGCATAGCGTCTCGCGACAGCCTGCGCCGGGATCTTCGAAAGTGTCGCTACGACCAGCGAGCACGCGTTGGTCTGCCAACACGACCCGCCCCATCACCACCTGACAAGGCAAGCCGCCGACGCGCGACAACAAGGTCGGAGCGCGAGGAGGCGACTGGGCAATAGCGCTGAGCGCGGACCAGAAAACCAGCGTCAGACTGGTGGCCAGGAAGCAGCTTCGCCACATCGCAGTACCCTCGTGGTGAGCAGGGGCTACGTGGGGCCGGTTGCTGTAGGCAAAGCTTTGCGGTGAGCAAAGCGTGAGCGCGTGATCGACATCCGGCCTCGCGCCGCCGGGAAATTCGGTATCGTCTTTATCGACCCACGAGCAGATTTCTTGCAGAATGCTTACTGCTAATACTGAGATTGCGGAGAATAAGCAGAGGCAGTGATGGTTAATTCAACTCTGGGAATCGCATTGAATCGCCTCTTGGATCGGGTACTTGGCCCCATTGGCGAAGGGATCTACCTCCCCCGACATACGACACGCTTAGGCCCCCATCGCCTTCAAGTCCGCCAAGGCCTTCCGCGCGGTTTGCAATTGGTCCTGCAATTGAGCCAGGCTTTCGCGCTCCTTTTGCACGACATCGGCCGGAGCGCGATCGACGAAGGAGGCATTGGAAAGTTTCTTTTCCTTGGCATCGATCAGGCCGACGAGCTTCTGCTCGGCCGCTTGATTGCGTTTGATTTCCGCATCGACATCGATCAAGCCGGTGAGATCCACATAGACATCAATCCCCGGCAAGTTAATGGCGGCACTGGTGGCCGGCGGCTCCACTTTCGGTCCCCAGGCGGTCGCCGTGGCATTGGTCATCGATTGAAAATAGGGCGACATCGGCGCGAGCAGTGCGGCGTCCTCATCAGAACAACGCACGCTAAAGTTGATAGCATTGCGACCCGCGATATTCTGCCGACTGCGAATCTCGTTGAGCGCTTTGAGCGTCGCCTGATACTTCGCGAATTGGGTTTCGATTGTCGGGTTCTGTCGCGCTTGGTCGCACTGGGGCCACGGCGCGATCATGATGCTTTCCGCCGCGGCGGCAGGCGTCTTTAGCCCGCGCGCCGGTGCAACCTGGGCGAGCAACTGCCAGACTTCCTCCGTAATGAACGGCATCATCGGATGCAGCAACCGCAACAGCGTATCAAGCGTGTGCGCCAGCACGCGCTGCACCGTCGCCTTTTGCTTTTCGTCCGATAACCGCGCCTTAACGATCTCTAGATAGAAGCTGCAAAACTCATCCCAGGCGAAGTCGTAAACCGCCTTAGCGGCATCGGCGAAACGAAACGACTCCAGGGCCGACGTAACATCATTCGTCACGTTCGCCAACCGACTCAGCACCCAGTGGTCTTCGGTAAACAACTCGCTATCTTGCACCGCGCCGGGCGTATAGCCATTGAGATTGAGCAACGTGAAGCGAGCGGCGTTCCACAGCTTATTGGCAAAGTTGCGAGCGACTTCAAAGCGTTCGCTAACGACCGCGCCGCGAGGAAGCGCGACATCTTCCGGCTTGCTCGCCCATTGCGTTGAAAACGACTTGCCGCACTTACTGCAAGCGACGACCGGTAGTTCGCGATTCTTCTTGGTTTGGTCGATGAGCGCCTCGCAGTGCGGACATTCATACTGTACGGGCATGCGAACATCTTGCGTCTCAGTGCAAAGATTCGCCAGACCATACCGCAACGCATCGCCACCGAACTTATCGATCACGTCTAACGGATCGACACCGTTGCCCTTTGACTTCGACATCCGTTCGCCGAAGCCATCGAGAATCGTCGGGTGAATGAAGACCTGGCGAAAGGGAACTTCGCCCATATTGTTCAGTCCCGCCAACACCATTCGCGCAACCCATAGCGTGATAATATCGCGACTGGTAATCAGCACGTTGGTGGGATAGTAATAGGCAAGTTCCGGCGTCTTTTCCGGCCAGCCGAGCGTGCTATGCGGCCATAGCGCGCTGCTGAACCAGGTATCGAGGACGTCTTCCTCATGCGCAAAGCCGAGCGCTTCAAAGCGCGGCGCGAGGCGTTCTTCATCCTCGTCGATGCAGAGATGAACCGTGGCAAAGGGGAGGTTGATCTTCTTCGCCCCATGGACCGTGTTGCCATGCGCGGCCGCGGCGGCGCGTTCGATGTCGGGTTCGGTTTGTAAGGCGACCTTGCCTGACTTCACGTCGGGATCGGCAAGCAGTTTGGCAATGAGTTCATCATGTTCCGCCTTGGTTTGGCAAAGCTTCGACCAAATTGGAATCCGATGTCCCCACCACAATTGACGACTAACGGGCCAATCTCGCTTTTCCGCCAGCCAATCGATGTAGCCGCGCGTATAGCGTGACGGCGTGATCGTCACGCGTTGATCGTTAACGGCATCCATCGCCGATTGCGCGAGTTGATCCATCCGCACGAACCATTGATCGGCCAGATAAGGCTCAATCGGCGTCTTGCTACGATCGCTGTGCGGCAATTCGATTTCTCGGTCTTCGACATCGCCTAATAGTCCCAAGCCATCAAGGTCGGCGACGACGCGCGTGCGCGCATCACGAATCGCCAGGCCTTGATACGGCCCCGCGTTGTCGTTGAGCGTGCCATCGGGATTGAGGATATTGATCATCGACAAGTTTTGTCGCAGGCCAACATCGTAATCATTCGGGTCGTGCGCCGGCGTGATCTTCACGCAACCGCTGCCTAGTTCCGGCTTGGCCCATTCGTCGGCAACCAGCGGAATCTCACGTTCCATGAGCGGCAACATCACCATCCGCCCCGCTTTGGCCATGGCGGCGAGTTGTTCCAGCAGCGGCAGCATCGTCGCGCGACGCTCGTGAATATTGTCGATTTGGAGTTGGATGTCCGGCTTATCTTTGCCTGCCGCTTCCGCTAGTCGCGCGGTGAGTTCGGCCTCGAGTTTTTTAAGCGCTTTGGCTGGATCGGGATGGACCGCGACCGCTGTATCTCCGAGCATCGTTTCTGGCCGCGTCGTTGCGACGGTGACATGCGACGGCTCGCCAGGCTGCGGCGAAATCACTGGATAGCGAAAGTGCCAGAAGTGTCCTTTGACCGTTTCGGGAAAAACTTCGTCATCGCTGACGGCCGTTTGCAAAAAGGTATCCCAATTCACCAACCGCTTGCCGCGATAGATCTTTTGCTTTTGAAACAAATCGAAGAAGGTGCGGCGAACGGCGCGCGCGCAAACCGGATCGAGGGTGAAGCGGGTCCGATCCCAATCGCAACTGGCCCCCATCCGCTTGAGCTGCGACAGAATTCGCTTCTCGTATTGATCCTTCCAGGCCCAGATGCGCTCGACGAGTTTGTCGCGCCCTAAGTCGTGTCGCGTCTTGTTCTCTTCCTGTTTGAGGCGCTTCTCGACCACCGCTTGCGTGGCAATGCCAGCATGATCGGTCCCCGGCATCCAGAGCGCATTAAAGCCTTGCATCCGCTTCATGCGAATCAGAATGTCTTGCAAGGTGTTATTGAGCGCATGTCCCAGGTGGAGCGCGCCGGTCACGTTGGGCGGCGGAATGACGATCGTGAACGGCTGCCGGTTTGGGTCCGGCTCACTATGCCAATAGCGCTTCTGATCCCAGGCGGCGAGCAAGCGCGGCTGAGCGGTGGCGTAATCGAAGCGATTAGGAATGTCTTCGGCTGCAAACATACGATGGATTGTATTCGCGTAAGTGACGTAGGGTGCGGCGAGTCCACCAGCCGCACCATGACATATTCGGGACTAGGACGTGGTTACCACGCGCGACGGCGATGGCGTTGGTTCCGTCGTGGCGTCTTCCGCCAAGCAATACTCGATGGCATCTACCAAGGCGATCCAGCTCGCTTCGATAATGTTTTCACTAACGCCCACCGTCCCCCAGCTTTCGTTGTGATCGGCGCTCTCGATGATGACGCGTGTTCTGGCGGCGGTGCCCGCTTCGGAATTCACCACGCGTACTTTGTAATCGACCAATCGCATCGTCCGGAGTGCAGGGTAAAAGCCATTGAGCGCCTTCCGCAAAGCGGCATCAAGCGCGTTGACGGGACCATCCCCTTCGGCGACTTCGTGCCGCAATTGACCATTCACGGCGATCTTGATCGTCGCTTCCGTCACAGGGCGACCATCCTGCTCGTGGCCGACCTCGACGTGATACTTGATCAAGTCAAAGTGCGGTTGAAACTTGCCAGCGCACTTGCGAACCAGCAAATCGAAGGAAGCTTCCGCCGCTTCGAACTGATAGCCACGGTTCTCGAGCTTGACGACTTGTTCAAGAATCATCTCTTGCAAGGCACGATCGTTTTGCAGTTGGTGCTTGCTCGTCATGGCGGCAATGTTCGAGCGCCCCGATAGCTCGCTCACCAAGATGCGGCGTTCATTGCCGATCAAAGCGGGGTCCATGTGTTCGTAGCTCGATGTCGCCCTGGCGATCGCGTGGACATGCATGCCGCCTTTGTGTGCGAAGGCGCTTTGCCCGACGAACGGCTGGCCAGGGTGCATATGGAGGTTGGCCGTCTCATAGACGTAACGCGACAACTCGGTGAGATGTTCCAGCGATCGCCCCCCCAGCACCTGATAGCCCTGCTTCTTTAAAGCCAAATTGCTGATGACGGAGATCAGATCGACATTGCCGCACCGTTCGCCGATGCCGTTGATCGTCCCTTGAACTTGCACCGCGCCGGCATCGACCGCCGCCAGCGAATTGGCCACCGCGAGTTCGCAATCGTTGTGGCAATGAATGCCGACTGGCACCTTGAACTCGGCCAAGACTTCCCGTGCTTTCGTCGCCAGCGTCGCGATCTCTTCCGGCATGGTGCCGCCATTGGTGTCGCACATCACCACCAGCGATGCGCCCCCTTCGGCGGCGGCGCGAATGGTCAAAGCGGCGTACTCTGGATTGGCTTTGAAGCCGTCGAAGAAATGCTCGGCGTCGTAGATCACTTCCCGTCCCTGGCTGACGAGATAGGCGACGCTCTCGCGAATCATGGCCAAATTCTCTTCCAGCGAAACTCGCAGCACTTCCGTGACATGAAAGTCCGACGTTTTGCCGACGACGGTACAAACCGGCGCGCCAGATTCGGCCAACGCCTTCATGCCTGGATCATCGGCGGCGGCGATCCCTTTGCGACGAGTCATGCCGAAGGCGCAGACC
>JBGSHH010000076.1:0-3289 GCA_041752355.1 Pirellulaceae bacterium
TGCGGATTACGAAGCGCTGGAGGAAGCCGCCGTGACTGCCTGGCGACAGGCCGTTCTCGATGCCGATCTCATGAAAACCGTCTGCGCCGCACCCTACCTTCAACAGGCTCAAAGCGCTACTTCAAATTAGAATGCGTATAAGGGCCTATCGGATGTTGACGGCGAAACTTCAGGCCAGCCAAACGGCTTCCTCGAAGCATTCGCCAGAGTATCTGCTCGGGCTGTGTTTGATTGCGACGCAGTTCGCGCGCGTTCTGTTTGGTTTTCGGCAATAGTGGAGAGAAGTCATCGACCATGGGAGCCTCCACAGAAGATAAAGAATAGACGTGTCCACGCGGAGGATTATAAACCCTTCTTCCCGTGGGAGAAGGTGGCTGAGAAACGAAGCCGGATGAGGGTTTGGTGAATGGATGACTGATCGTCAACTTCACCGGACCCTCTCCCACAGCAAGAGGTGAAGACACGCCGCCGGACGAGAATGGCAAGTCAAACGTATCTACTAAACCCTCACCCCAACCCTCTCCCACGGGGAGAGGGAGAAGGAAAAATCACCCTGGCAGTGCAATCGTCCGCAACTCTTTTGGCAAAGGAAAGTGCACTTCCTCTTCCCGGATAGTGCGGGCAGTCACGGTGGCGCTATAGCGCTGCTTCAAGAATTCCACGCACTCCTGCACCACCGATTCCGGCGCGCTGGCTCCGGCCGTGATCAACACGGTCTCGTCGCCGCCAAACCATTCGAGTTGAATGTCACTGGCACCATCGATGAGATACGCCGCCACGCCGTGCTCACGGGCGAGCTCCTTCAAACGCTGGCTGTTGGAACTGTTTTGACTGCCAAGCACCAACACAACATCCGCCTCGTCGGACAATAGCCGCACGGCTTCCTGGCGATTCTGCGTTGCATAGCAGATGTCTTCCTTGGGTGGATTCGCAATCTGCGGAAACTTCGCCCGTAGACGCTCGATGATGCGATTGGCGTCGTCGACCGACAGTGTGGTTTGCGTCAGATACGCGAGTTTTGCGTCCGCGGATAACTCCAACTTGTCAACATCCTCCGGCGATTCCACCAGCAGCATCGCCTCGGGTGCTTCACCCATCGTGCCGATCACTTCGTCGTGCCCTTCATGCCCGATGAGCAAGATCGTGTAGCCTTCCTTGGCGTATTTCACCGCTTCCAAATGCACCTTGGTAACTAAAGGGCAGGTCGCATCGATCGCATACAACTTCCGTTCGCGCGCGACGCGACGAATCTCCGGCGACACGCCATGCGCGGAGAAGAGCAAGTGGGAGCCGCTCGGCACGTCCGTCAATTCATTGACGAAAACCGCCCCTTGATCTTTGAACGTCTCGACCACGTACTTATTGTGCACAATCTCGTGATAGACGTAGACCGGCGCGCCAAACGCCTTGAGCGCTAAGTCGAGGCTCTCGATAGCCATGTTCACGCCTGCGCAAAAGCCGCGCGGTGCAGCTAGAATGATTCGCATAATTGGAGTAGGGTAAGCGACTTGCCTGCGGCCAAAGTTGTTCGTAATACCATCCCCTTAGTGTACCCCGTCGGTCCATGATCGGGCAGGGGTTCTTCAATTCCAACCGCAACGACTGACGCCACGCAACATGCCTGACCGTTCGTTTCAACCCGAACTTGCCGCCTATGGCCCGCATCGCGACCCGGGCGATGTGCCGTCGCTTAGGCAATCGCAGGCGTATTGTCGCCGCCTGGCCGCATCGCACTACGAGAATTTCACCGTGGCCAGTTGGTTATTGCCGAAGGATCTGCGGCAGCACTTCGCTAATGTCTACGCCTATTGTCGCTGGGCGGATGACCTGGCCGATGAAGTGGGGAATGCCCAGCAGAGTTTGTTGTTGCTGGATTGGTGGGCAGGCGAACTCGAACGTTGTTATGCAGGCGAAGCGGAGCATCCGGTGTTCATTGCGCTGTTGAAGACCATTCGCGAGTTCGAGATTCCTCAGGAGCCGTTTCGCGATTTGCTGATCGCTTTTCGGCAAGATCAAACGCAAACGAGCTACGATACTTTTGATGAGTTGTTGGCCTATTGTCGGCATTCCGCGAATCCTGTGGGAAGCCTGGTGCTCTACCTCGGACGCTGTTCTAACGCCATGACGGTGCCGCTTTCCGACTCGATTTGCACTGGCTTGCAACTGGCAAATCATTGGCAAGATGTCGCACGCGACTTTGCCAAAGGTCGCATTTATTTGCCTCGGGAAGATTGCGATCGGTTTCAGGTCACGGACGACATGCTGGCGGACAACGTTGCTTCGCTGGAGTTCACACGACTGATGGAGTTTGAGGTCGAACGTGCGGCAGCCTTGCTGAATGCTGGCTGGCCCTTGGTGACGCTCGTTCCTCAGCGACTCAAGATCGCTATTCGCTTGTTCTTGCTCGGTGGTCTGGAAACGCTCGCAGCGATTCGTCAGCAGGACTACGATGTGCTGGCACATCGCCCCACCCTTAGTAAGTGGCGGAAGTTACAGTTGTTATGGATGGCGTGGCGTGGCTTTCGTCCGCCCGTGGCGAAGGCTGTGAGTGTCAAGCCATGAGCAACCTGGTGGTCAGCTATCAACATTGCGAACGGCTCGTGCGTCGGAGCGGCTCCAACTTTGCCTGGTCGTTCTGGTTGTTGGGACGCGAGAAACGACTGGCGATGGTGGCGCTGTACGCCTACGCTCGAATCACCGACGACATCGGCGATGGTGAACGACCCATCGACGAAAAGATCGCCGCCCTTGCTCAGTGGAGATCCGACTTACAGCAAACGCTTGCTACCGGCGACACAAACGATCACGTCTTGCGTGCGCTGCACGATACCGTCACGCGTTTTCAGATTCCCGCCAAGCTACTCACCGACATCATCGCAGGTGTGCGCTTCGATCTTTATGAGAATCGCTTCCCCAGTCGCGGTGACCTCGATCGCTATTGCTATCAGGTCGCTGGTGCTGTGGGACTGGCGTGTATTTATGTGTGGGGATTTAACAATTCTCGCGCGCTGGAACTTGCAGAAACCTGTGGTCGAGCATTTCAAATGACGAACATCCTGCGCGACTTGAAAGAAGACGCCGCGCGAGGCCGCGTCTATCTGCCGCTCGATGAACTCGCCTTGTTCGATTATTCGCCGGAGGAGCTTTTGCAGGGTGTGTTGGATGAGCGGTTCGATCGATTGATGGAATTTGAGCTATCGCGCAACGAAGCACAATATGTTGCGGCGCGCGAGATTGTCCCGCTGCTATCGTCCGATGGTCGTCGGGTTTTCAAACTCATGTGGGGCCG
>JBGSHH010000077.1:0-16956 GCA_041752355.1 Pirellulaceae bacterium
AGAAAGCCTTCGATCTTGCCGAGTTCCTGTTCGAGTGTCTTGATCTCCGCGCCGCGCTCGATGAGGGCGGGGTCGCTAGTGAGCATCGCCAACTCATGTTCGATCTGCTGGAGTTGCTCTTTCCGATCGGTCTGTTCACGCTCCAACTCTGCCTGGCGATTGAGAATTTCCTGAAACGCAGCGGCATCGCCAGCCTGAAGTTGATCCGGCACTTGCAACTGAAGCAATTCGGCCGCAGCCGTTTGTCGCTGATGCCACGGTTGCCAGGCGCGACTGAGTCGGTCGCAGTGATCCCGTTGCGTCACCTTGTGACGAACGGCTTCCCGCTTGGCGTTCAGTTCGCCTGCGATCTTGGCAAACGCCTCTTGGCGTTCGAGAAACTCCTTGGGCCTAATGACAGCTTCCTTGAGCTTCTTATGCGTCTCTTTCAGTGTGGAGAGCAGCTTGTTGATGGGGAGCTTGCTCGCCGCTGGCTTAAACAACTCCTCGTGGGCCGTCTGCAAATTGCGACGGACGCGTTGCAAGTTCGTGAGTCCACCCAGGCCGCCACCGAACAAGGCGTCGGTGAGTCCGGCGGTCTTCAGGCCTTCAACACCTTCGGCCAGTTCCGTCAGCGAGAACGCAAAGACGTGCGAGTAGAGCGGGCTACTGGCATGGCCGAGCAGTTGCGACAAACGTTGTTCGTCGATCGGTTTGGACTCGCCAGCGAGTTCCCCTTCGACGGTGTTGTTGCGTCCTTTGCGTCGGCGAAACGTTAGCGCGCGCCCATCTCGCAGCACGGCGTCCGCTTCCGCCGCCATTGGCCCGGCACCATCGAACGAGAACGGCGAGCTATGCGGAAAGCCAAATAGCAATTCGCGCAGCAATTGTAACAGCGTCGATTTGCCTGCCTCGTTGGGGCCATGCACCAACACCAGCCCAGAGCCCTTCAAGTCGAAGCGGCGCTGCCGAAAGACGCCAAAATTCTCGCTGCGGATTTCGTTGAGTATCATGCTTCTTCTCCCAGCAGTTCGCCGAGCAATTGGCTCTCTGCTTGTTCCAGCCACACAGCGAGTTGCCCAGGGTCTTCAAAGTCGATATCATTCTGGCCATCGTTCAAGAGATCAGCCGCCTTGTCGAACAGTGGCTTCAGGTGCGTTGCCAGTTCGGCGAGTTCCGCCGGATTGCGACGCATGGCATCGAGCGATCGCAGCAGTTCGCCGACGACATCGCCACCTTGTCGCAGTTCGTCGAGATCTACGGCGGGACGGGTATGGCAATCGATCTGTTCGATCCAGACCTCGCCACACTCGGCCGCGACATTGCGTATCTCCGCTAGCAGACGGGTGCGCGAAGCGGTGTTGGCGAGTTGTTCGTGTACGGCACAACCGCCACTTAGCGATAGCCGAACCACCACGGGGCGACCTTCGGCGGCTGCGAGCGATTCTTGGAACTTCGCCGATAAGCAATCGAAGAGTCGCGGTTCATCGTCTTCGGCGGCTAGTACAACAGGAAGCAATTGCCAGCGAATGACATCGGTCGCGCGAAACTCCGTGGTGATGTGACCATCGTTGACCGTCACCAGCACACAGCCTTTGGCATCGACTTCTTTAATGTGCCGCCCTTGCGTGTTGCCGGAATAGACGATGTGCGGCTCGGTTTGCAGTTCGGCGCGCTGATGAATATGTCCCAATGCCCAGTAGTCGTAGCCGCGCGCGCCGAGCGCTTTCAAGGTGGTCGGCGCATAGGTGGCGTGATTCGCGTTTCCTTCCAAGCTGGTATGCAGCACGCCGATGTTAAACGCGCCTGGCAGCGCGGCAGGATATTTGGCGGCCAGATCGCCGGGGGCGCGCCGATCGGCATAGCTTTGCCCATGCAAGACAGCGCCGCTACGCGGATCGGTGAGTGAATCAGGCGACTTGGTGGGAAACTCGTATACGACGTCGCTGGGCCAAGAGATGCTCGGCGCGACGACACTCTCAGCATCGTGATTGCCGCGAATCAGATAGACGCGAATGTTGTGTTCGCGCAATCGGCGGAATTGCTCGGCGGTCCACAGTCCCGTCCGCATATCAGGCCATTGGCCATCGAACAAATCGCCAGCGATGATGATGAAATCGACCTGTTCTTCAATCGCCAGCGTCAGCAAGTTGCTAAACGCGTCGCGCGTCGCTCGGCGAATCCGTTGCGAGCGGGAACTATCGTCGAACTCCAAGCCGCGCAAAGGGCTATCAATGTGCAGGTCGGCGGCGTGTAAGAATCTCATCGAGCAATGTCTCCTATCGATAGTCTCATAGCAGAACCACGTCGCCTGTGGAAAGAAATACCAGCCGCGTCGCGATGGCTCGTACCTCCAATCGCAACATACTGGCGATCGCGCCGCGATACGCTTCCAATTGCGGACGATACATGGCCACGCGCGCGTCCAGCGAGGCGGCATCGCCATGCGGCAAGGCGTCGGTCTTGTAGTCGATAATGTCCGCGCCGACCAAGACGCCTTGGTCGCGCAACAGCACCAGGCGATCGATCGTACCCTGCAGCAATCCGCCGGGCCAAGGCGCGACAATCGGTTGTTCGTTGCGTACCTCTGTCGCTAGTGACCCAGCATGCTGCAGATGCAATCCCAGGGTTGATACGTCGCGATACGCCTGTTCTCGCGACAACAATTCTTGCAGTGGCGATGTCGCAATCGCGCGTTGGAATCGATCGAGCAAGCTTTCCAGCTTCCCTCGCCAACCGACTTCCACTTCCGCGATGCGCCGCAATTCGGATTCGCTCGGTACGCCCTCTTCCAGCCAGCGAACTTGCTCGAACCAGGCGTGCATCAATGTGCCATACAAGAGCGCTTCATCACGATCACGTTCGAGCGGACTAGGCGTGCCGAGGGCGGCGTCGGTGATTTCCAAGCTACTGGGGGCGATGCGCTCTAGGCCGCGCTGCCGTGGGGCGGTTTGTTTGGCGAGCACGATCGTCGTGGGCATTGCAGGCGTTTCGCGGGCGGAGGCAGCTAGCGTGCTATTGGCGTGGGAAGCCTGACGGAACCATTCGCGATCGCCGCAGGTGAACGCCACGGCGTTCTCCAACAGCGGTTGCTTGTTGGTCAGCGTCGCCCGCAGAAATCCGGCGGCAGTCTTAGGCAGACTCTTACTCGCCGCTTTCTTGCCATCGATCAATAGATGCATGGCGTACACGGCTCTGGTGAGCGCGACGTATAATACGCACAACGCTTCGGTCACGTCCTGTTGTCGCGCTTCCGCGAACACCTGCTGAAATCGCGCAGGTAGCAGCGGACGCAAACCCTCGTTCACCCAGCGACAGACAACATCGATTGGCTGCGTCGGACTGGGACGCCCCGCCGCGCAGCGATCAGGCTGGCCACCAAGATTCGAATCGAGTTCCGGCAACACGACGATATCGAACTGCAAGCCCTTGGCCTGGTGCACCGTCATCACTCGCACAATCGCGGTCGCGGGATCATCGACTTTCGTTTCCGTGACAAACGCCGCGAAGTCATCGGCCCGTAGCGTGCTTTGGTCGTCGTACTGATAGGCCAACTCGACCAGTTGTTCGAGTCGTTTCAATTCTCGCCGCGTGCAACTCTCGGCCAAGACTTCCGCGAAGCGCCGAATCGTGACGCCGTACCCATCGTCCATCAAGGTGCGCCGCAACGCTTGGGATAAGCCCAGGGCCGCCATGTCGTTGGTATGATCGGTGAATTCCAGATGTTTCCCCAGCGGCGAGTTCGCCAGATGAAAGCGCGCTACAGTATCGCCGGGATGATCGGCCACGCGCAATATGGCCAACATGACTTGCACGGCGGCGGAGTCGGTAAGCGGATTGCCACCCTCTTCGCTAGCGGGAATCGAAAGTTCGCGCAAGGCGAAGATCAAACGCCGCACCGTCTCATTTCTGCGCACCAGCACACCAATCTGAAAGCCCGGCGATTCGGCCAGCAGCGATTGGATGTACTGCGCAACGAAGGCCGCGTGCGCGGTGGCGGAGTCGGTATCGTCCTCTTCGTCGAGCAAAGGGGTCGTTCGCAAACAAACATACCCAGGCAATTCCGTTCTGAATGTGGAATGTTCCGGAAACGCACTCTGCCAACTGGCTACGACGGACTGATAGTGATCGAGATTGTCATGCGCGAGCAAGTTGCCAAACACACGATTGACCGTCTCGATGACCGGCGGCGACGAACGAAAGCTACGGTTCAATCCTTCTTCTTTGAGTTCGGTGAACTCCGTTTGTAACGCATCGAAAATCTCCGCTACGCCGCCGCGCCAGCCATAAATCGCCTGCTTGACATCACCGACGGTAAAGAGCGAACCGACTGGTTCGGCCGACACCGCTTGCCGCGCGAAGGGACGTAACACGTCCCATTGCGACAGCGAAGTATCTTGAAACTCATCCAGCAGCAAATGCCGTAAACCGCCATCCAGACGAAAGGCAAGTTCGCGCACATCCGCCAGTTGCGCCGAACGGGCGAGCGCCAGCGTGACATCGCCAAACAGCAGTGCTCGATCTCGCTCCTTCAAACGGCGATACTCCGTATGAAACTTGTCGAGCAAACGATAGGTCGCTTCCGTTTGTGAAACGATCGGGCCAATCAACTCCGCGCGCAAGTGGTCGAAGAGGTGACGATAGAGCTTGGCCAGATCGTGCGGGATTTCCTTCTTGTAGAATGTCGCGTCATTTAGCACGCACTTCGTAATCCCCTTGCCGATCATCTCTGACCAGCGCGCTTCGCGTGCCAACTCGACATCGCCCTGCTTCGCGGTCTGCAATCGCTTATCACCTGCCGCATCGTAAGCTGCAATTTCGTTGAGCACGCGGTCCAACTCTTCCGGTGCCAGGGCTTTAGTGCGCGGCAAACGCTGCCAGGCGGCTTGTTCGCTATCGAGGTACAGCCCATAGAGGCTATTGACCGTATCGCCGACCATTTCCGAAACGCTGCGCGCGGATTCCCCTTTGTTCAGCAGGTGCATCAAGCTCAGCAATTCGGCGGTCGAATCTCGATTGAGCGCGGCGCGAATCGCTTCCTTGCGCAGTTGGCTGTCGGCAAGAGTTTCGTTAATCTGCCAGCCAGGCGGCAGGCCGAGTTCCAGGCTGAACGTGCTGGCGATGTTGATAAAGAAGGCGTCGAGCGTGCTAACGCGCAAGCGATGCAACTGCCGCGTGCATTGCGTGAGCAATTCCAGACATTCCTCTCGTGTCAAATCAGGTCGCCCGATGAAGCCACCCAGTTCGCGCAACAATTTGGCGTTTTGTGCGGCCTCGGCTAAACGAAACAACACGCGATCTAGAATCTCGCCCGCTGCTTTGCGTGTGAACGTGGTGGCGAGAATCTCTTCGGCTGGCACGCCTGCAGCCAGCAGCGACAGAAAGCGATTTGATAGCTGAAACGTCTTGCCTGTGCCGGCGGACGCGCGAATCACGAGATGAGGCCAGGCGGGCGCGATCGCGATGCTCATGAGGCCACCTCCAACACGCGACCCAAAATCGCATCCTGACAGATACCTGCGAAGTCGTCGGAGAAACTCGGTGGCGGATACTCTGGGGGCCAAAATGCTTGCTGGCGTACGGCGCGAATCACCTCCATCGCCACCCTATCGGCCGCTTGCAGATCGGTTTCGCTCCACTCAGCGACCAACAATCCCACGTTGGTGAGATTCTTCGGCAACACGACATAGCCGAGTTGCACATCCCCTTCGACTTTCCACTGCTTGGCTAAATGTCGATAGAGGGGGAGTTGCAGATCGTACCAATTCCCTTGCTTATCGTGATGCACTTCCTCCGGCGTGAGTCCTTTGTCGGACGTTTTGTAATCCAATATGGAGTACTGACCTGTCACCAAATGCCGATCGATGCGATCGATACGCCCTTCAATCGTCGCCGCCTGTCCATCCACCGGCCACGGATGTTTGAGCGACTCGCGTTCATCTTCGACATGCGCGATCTGCCAACCTTGTTCGCGTCGTGAGGCTTGCCAATCGGCGAAAGCGTTGAGTCGCAGGCGCAGTTGTTCGACCTGCACATCGACGGCAGTCAAGCGATGGCGGCCAAGCTGCGCATCGGCGGCGGAGGTGAGCAAGTCCGACAGGATCGCGAAAATCTGATCGCCATCGGTCAAGTCGCGATACTTCAACTCCTGCCCGAAACAACGTAGCACCCTGTGCAACAACTCACCAAAGCCACCACCATCGAGTTCTTCCGCCGCGTCGGCCATCGTTTGCAAACGCAGCACGCGCGCCAAGTAGTATCGATAGCGACAGGCGAGATAGCCGCGAAAACTCGTGACGGAAAAACGTTCCTGGGGCGTGGGCTGTGGCTTGGGCAACGGCACGACCAACCGCGATTGTTGCGGCGGAGTGACAATGCCGCCCAGCAACGGCCGCGCGACGGCAGGGGGCGGATGATCGAAATAAACTTTGGCGCGCGCGGCAATGACTTCCGCATCGGCGGCGAAGAGCAAGCGACTGGGGGCTAGGGGATCGCCAGCGCCACTGCGGCAACCAAAGATAACCGTGGTCTTGCGCCACGGTTGCAAAAGCAGGCTCAACGCATACGCGTCGCGGGCGTATTGGCGATGGTTGTCGTCGATCCGCAAATGGGCGCGCAGTTGATTGGGAAGAAACAAATCGCTATGCCGCGACTGCGGCACGATGCCTTCATTCAAGCCGCTGACAATCAGTTGCGGCGCGTCGTCTAATGGCAACTCCAGCCAACCGAGCAACTCAATCTCATCGCCAGTGGGTGGTTGTGGCAGGGGATCGGTCGCGCCGCGCTCCAGCACCATCCGCAGCGCCAAATAGGCAGGCAACCGCGCGGCGAGAGCAGCAGGTACATCGCGCAACAATCGCAGTGAAGCATTCAGCCGATCGATGACTTCCAAACGCTCGCGGTCGGCGGCGTGCTGGCGCTGCAGATTGGCATCACGATAGAGCGCGGTGAGGAGTTGCTCCCACGGCGCTTGCCAATCATGCAGTGGACGCGGCTCACCGCTAACGCCTGCCAACAGCGAGCGAACCTGCTGATGCACCATGGAAATCTCGGGATAGAATTCGTCACCCTCCCACGCCAGTGGCAAACTCGTCGCCAGGCGTTCGTTCTGATAGCTGTCGAGGCGTGACAGAAAGTCACCGCTCATCCCCTGGCGCCGCAGCCAGGAATAAACATCGCAATGGCGAACCAGGGCGGCGAAGTCAGGGAACGCGCTAGTTTCCAGATAGCGACCCACGGCTTCCAAAAATCGATAGGGTGCCGTTTGCAGCGTTTGCCGTGCGTTGACCCAACGTGTCGGCACGTGCAGTTCATCCAACTGTCGCACAATCTGCGAGGCCAGCGATTCATCGGGCAAGCCGATCACGATCTCTTCCGCGCGATAGCCACCCGCGAGCGCTGCCAATTCGCGCACCACCAACGCGGCCTGGTCGGCGGGACGATCGGCACGGCGAATCTGACCATCCGACAGCGGTATGGTCACCTCGCTCCACGGTTCAGGCAATAAACAACCATGAATATCAAACCGTTCGGACCAATCTTCCGGCGCACACACGAGCGCCGTGACGCGATCGGCCACCGCATCCAGAATCAGCCGCATGGCGCGATCCAGATCGGCCACGCCGAGTAGAATCAAATCGCGCGTCGTTTTGCATTCTTTGTGTTCGATCGCGAACAGTCGCGCCGTCTGCACGTCCCACAACTGCGCATCATCGAGAATACGCAAATAGCGCGCTTGAATCTTCGCGAGTGCCAACCAGCGCGGGCGTTCGGCAAAGCCCGGCAAAGTCGCCGCTTGTTTGGCGACCGCCGCAAAATCGAGTGCATGCGCGGCCAGTTCCACATGCTGACGACGGAGCAAGTCACCCAGCGCCAGCCAGCGGGGCCAATCGTCGATGTCAGGCGGATGCGGGATCACGCGCTCTCGCGTGGCCGGTTCGATTTCGCGCAGCGCGGATGTCCAAGCCAATTGCTGCACTAAACCATCCGCCAGCGGTTTGCTCAAGGGATAAAGCTGCTCCGGCAAACGACCGATCGTCTCCACCAGCGGCGGAAAGAAGGCGAGTTGGCGCTGTTGTGCGCTGGCCACGAGCAATTCCAGCAAGCGTCGCCCGGTTCGGGCACCAGGAACTACGACCACGACGTTCGAGAAATCGGCGATGCCTCGCGCAGCGTACCGCGCGAGGAGGTAATCCGTCGCCGCTGCGAGCGCAGGCTGATCGCCGCCGAGGAATTTGCGCGTGATAGGCATGGCGTGGACCTTCCGTGGGTGGTCCCAAAATACATTGCCCCCGTGGTGGTGGCCAGTGGGGTGGTAATGATCGTGCATCTGCCTGGCATTATCACCGAGCTTTGTGACACCTTTGGTCACAAACCGCTTGCGTCGTTTCTTGCTTGCGATCACAAGGTGCAGCGACTTCGCCGCTTGTAACGCTGCTAGCGGTCCCGCACGATTTACCTGATTTGCTCACTTGCTCTGTAGTGCGGCATGCCAGCACGACGATGAGATTTATAGTGATGGCCCCAGGTTTGGGGTTACTTACCAGCTAGCAGCGCGACCCAGTGCGACGACTACTAGCGGTTGGCTCGAAACACGGAGGTTCGCACGTGGCTAAGCGTCGTGACTTGGAAATCGCCATCCTGGCTGTGTTGACCGCGTCCCTCCCTGGCTGCGCAGGCAAGTCGATCATGCCCTCGTGGTTCGGCGGCAAATCGACCAGCCCCACTGCTAATCAGAGTTTGGATGATCTCTCCGCCCAAAATGCGGCCAAGAGCTCCAATTCCTCCTCCGGCACGATTGGCAGCGGTCTGGCCAACGCTTTCACGATCAAGCCCAAAGTCACCAAAGCGACCGACCCCACGAGTCTCGATGGCAAGCCCACCAAACTTGGCGCTGAGATCTACGTTAGTGCCGCACGCATGCGGGAAAGCCGGGGCGATATGACGGGTGCCGCCGAACAATACAAGAAGGCAATTGAAGCCGCTCCCCAGGATACTAGCGCGCTGGTTGGCTTGGCTCGCTTACACGATCGTCAGAGCCAATTCACCGAAGCGGAGAAGCTTTATCAAAAAGCCGCCCAAATCGAACCCAAGAATCCGATCATCCAAAATGATCTTGGCCTCTGCTACGCGCGGCAAAAGCGGCTGGAAGACTCCGCCGCCACGCTCAACAAAGCGGTGCAGCTCTCGCCGCAGAACGCCATGTACCGCAACAATCTGGCAACGGTGTTGGTGGAAGCTGGCCATCTCGACGAAGCCTGGTCGCAGTTCGCTGCGTTGAATACACCGTCGGTGGCGCACTACAACTTAGGCTTCTTGTTACATCAGCGGCAACAAGATGCTATGGCCATCAAACACTTGCAGCTCGCCCTCGCTACCGATGCGGACTTCGCGGAAGCTGCTGACTTGCTCTACCAAATCCAAGGCGATGGCGGAGCGCCGCCAGCGGTTTATGCCGAAGCACCTCGCGCGCCGGTCGTACAACCGCATGCCAGTTACACGGTGAGCGACCAATACTCGCTCGGCCAGCGGCCGTCCAATAACCAAGGTACGTTTGTCGCCAACGCTACCGAGATTGTTAATCCGCTCGCCCCGGCCAATCGTCAATCGGCGACGTATCGCATGCCACCTGTTGCCGAGCAAGCCAACGATCCCGCGCCGCAACCTAGCCGCCTGCCGGAACCGACTTACGAACAGACCGGCCCGGAGATCAACATGGATTTCCCCGCCATGCCGGCGTCGAAGTATCCGACACGCCGCACAGCTTCCGAAGTTGACGATCTGCAGCAACCCAAGAACGTGATCCGCTTACTCGGCACCGAACCCCTCTCGGCCCCGATCCCAACGGACGAATAATCTCGACCCAGACACCTTGGGATGCATCTTACAAGCCGACCCTCGCTAGAAGAAATGACAGGCGTGCCTGCCATTTCTTTCTTCGTTAGTGGTCCAATCTCTGCCTTTTCTAGGCAGATAATGTCAGAACTCAATGGGCAAGCGCTAGCTCGTGTGCCAAGGTCCAAAAGGGATGTGAGAGAGAGTAGACTCGCTTCCTAGAGCAGCACGGACGGACGTAACTCTCTTTAAATGAATGAGTTGCGTTCAACTTACGACAGACAGTTATCCATCGCACAGGCACCCTGGTGCGGAAAGCGAACCGAGAGGTTGGGGCGTTGTTGGCGACTGGCAATTGCTAAGAACGTGGAGTTTAACCCGCTAAATACTATCTGAATCAGGGAATTTGCTGGATTTTGAAATCCCTCGGCAAGACCTTGGCGGCAACGATGGGTAAAATCACACCTGAGCTCATCCGATTTGACGCCAGCTTGGGGAAAGGGAGATGGATGCGCTTTCGTCCCCAAGACCCGTTTGGCGTTCCGTCCGATGAGATGTTTTACGAATTGAACGAGTGGAAGCCACTCAAGAACTGCCCCCGCACGCTCTATGGACTTTGGCATGAGCGGAGGGGCCGAAGGAATGCAAGTGATCGAGAATCGCCCTGAAGTAAACAATGAGAATCTGCGGCGAACGATGCAGGAACTGGTTGAACTCTCGACCACACCTGCCACCTGGACTGGCCTGACCCCAGAGGGAATTGCCCAAAGCCTGATCAACGTGTTATTCGATACGTTGTCGATCGAGTTGCTTTATGTCCGATTTGGTTCGTCGCCAAAAGAGGATCTGGTGGAGGCTGTCCGTACCAGGCATGGCTCACAATCCGCGCAAATGGAAGCGGTGAAGGCTTCGCTCCACTCGATTCTGAGTCGAGAGGTCGCCGGCATGCCTGCCACGATTGTGGATCCTTTTGGAGAAGGGACACTCCACCTGGCGATCAACCGTTTTGATATCGCGGGTGAGGGGGGCATGCTCATTGCCGGTTCACTCGACGTCGCTTTTCCCACCGAACGTGATCGCCTGCTGCTTGGCGTGGGAGCGAATCAGACAGCGATTGTCCTTCAGCGGTGGAAGGCCGAGGAACAAGTGCGTGAGCAGGGAGAGCTTTTGCGAACGACGCTCGCGAGTATCGGTGATGCTGTCATCACGACCGATACAGAAGGCCGCTGCACTAATCTGAACACCGTCGCCGAATCGCTGACTGGCTGGCAAACCGCCGAGGCCATCGGCCAGCCTCTGCATGTTGTCTTCCACATCGTCAACGAGCAAACTCGCCAGGTGGTTGCCAATCCGGCGATTCGAGCTTTGCAAGAGGGAATCATCGTCGGTTTAGCTAACCACACGATTCTGATTGCCAAAGATGGCAAGGAAAACCCCATCGAAGATAGCGCCGCTCCGATCCGCAGCAAAACAGGACAGATCGTGGGTTGCGTGCTTGTGTTTCGGGACGTCGCTGAGCGAAGACGATTGGAGCGGGAGAATGTGAGACGGGAAGAGAACTCTCGATTTCTCGCCGCCATTATCACTTCCTCCAACGATGCCATCATTAGCAAGTCTTTGGACGGCATGATTCAGAGTTGGAACGCCGCCGCCGAGCGCATTTTTGGCTATACCGCGGAACAGGCCATCGGTCGCCATATTAGCCTGTTGATTCCGACAGAACGCTTGGAGGAAGAAGATCGAATCATCGCCAAGTTGCGCGCAGGTCAACGTGTGGAACATTTCGACACGGTGCGGATAAGGAGCGATGGTCAACGCGTCTTTGTTTCGCTAACTATTTCGCCCATCAAGAATGCGGTAGGGGAAATCATCGGAGCCTCCAAGATTGCGCGCGATATTACCGAGCGGAAGGAGAACGAAGAACGTCTCAAAAACACCGAAGAACAGATCATTCAGTTGGGCAATGCGATTGCCCAATTGGCGTGGATGGCTCGGCCGGATGGACACATCGATTGGTATAACGATCGTTGGTATCAATATACAGGGAAGACGTTCGCTCAAATGGAAGGTTGGGGCTGGCAGAGCGTGCACGATCCGGCTGCCTTACCCGAAGTTAACAAGCGTTGGCAACGGGCGTTAACCACAGGCGAAACTTTCGATATGACGTTTCCTTTGCGGGGAGCGGATGGGCTATTCCGCCCCTTTCTGACACGGATCGTGCCGTTTCGTAACGCCGACGGGAAGATCGTCCGTTGGTTTGGCACGAACACCGATATTAGCGAGCAGCAGCATATCCAGGAGGAATTAAGAATCGTGGCGGCTCGTCTCTCCGAAGCCGACCGTCGCAAGGATGATTTCCTGGCGACGCTGGCCCACGAACTGCGCAATCCGCTGGCTCCCATTCGCACAGGCTTGGAATTGATGAAGTCGTTGCAGGACGAACCGGCCACGTTGGAGGAAATTCGCAGCACCATGGAACGGCAAACGCAGCAGTTGATTGCTTTGGTCGATGATCTCCTCGATGTGTCGCGTATCACCAAAGGCAAGCTCGAACTCCGCAGGTGCCGAGTCCAACTCGCCGATGTCGTGCAGAGTGCGGTCGAAGCCTCTCACCCCTTCATTTCCGAGGCCAATCACGAACTGGCGGTTTCCATTCCCCAGCAGCCAATTTATCTGAATGCCGACCCCAACCGCTTGGCACAGGTGTTGTCCAATCTGCTCAACAACAGCACTAAGTACACGCCCGAAGGGGGGCGTATTCGCTTGTCGGCGGAGCAGCAGGGTAGCCAGGTCGTCGTTTCGGTCGCGGACAACGGCCTCGGCATTCCTGCCGATATGCTGGACCGTATCTTTGAGATGTTCGCGCAGGTTGACCGTCCACAAGAGAAAGGCTACACCGGACTTGGGATCGGGCTTTCGCTTGTCAAGTCGCTGGTGGAAATGCACGACGGGAGCATTCAAGTGCGCAGCGAAGGGGCGGACAAAGGGAGCGTGTTCAGTGTGCGCTTGCCGATCGCTGTCAAGACTAGCGTGGACGAGCAATCGCCCGAGCAATTGGAAGCGCCGGCCAAGACGAGCATCAAACGTAAGGTGCTGATTGTGGATGATAATAAGGCGGCAGCGACGATGCTCAAAATGGTCGTTAAGATGATGGGCAATGAGGTCCGGACGGCCGACAATGGGTTAGAGGCCATCGAAGTCGCAGCGGATTTTTTGCCCGAAGTCGTACTCATGGATCTCGGTATGCCGAAGATGAATGGTTACGAAGCCGCACGATACATTCGCGAGCAACCGTGGGGCAAAGAGATGCTGCTGGTCGCGTTAACGGGCTGGGGTCAAGAAGATGACCGACAGCGGACGGTTGATGCGGGGTTCAATCATCATCTAGTAAAACCTGCCGAGCCAGCCGACATTCAGAAATTGCTCGCGGAATTCAATTCAAATTGCGATCATTGACGCCAACTGCGGAGAAAACGAGATGCCTATGGAACGAGACCGGACGCCGCTTCCTCGTGAAGAGCGCCGGCAGCAGCTTCGGCAACTTGAACACAATATGAAAACCTATCTAGGGATTGTGACGATGGGAGTCCAAGCCCTGGCAAGTGTGCGAGAAGATCCTGCGGAGTTCGCGGAAGTCACGCGGCTGATTGAGGAGGATGGTGTCCAGCCGCTCAAGCAAATCATCGCCGAGATTATCGCCATCTCCGTGGCGGAAGAGAATGGATGAGCAGGGACGTTTTAAAGCAGCTCAAAGCCTGGTGTTAAGCGAGGCAAACTTTCGTGATGTGAGATTTGGGGGCAGTCGAAGTCATGATAGAATTAGGTGAGAGCTTGAGTCTTTAGGGAGTTGGAAAGATGGCGACACTCGGCGACACGAATTCATTTGACTTGGCAATCGGGCCAATCATCAATCTTTTCACCACGGAACAGGCGCGGCAGATTGTCGAATTTCGCGCGGATTCAAAATTGGAACTGCGTGTCGAGGAACTTGCAGAGAAATCCAACGCTGGCGAATTAACTCCCGCCGAGCGTAGCGAATTGGAAGGCTATGCTCGAGCCAGCCGATTTCTTGCCGTGCTACAAGTTCAAGCCGCACGCAAGCTGCGGGATTGCCCCTGATGGATGCCGCACTACGTCGCGTGGTGAAAGATAACTTGGCCCTAGCTTGTATAGATTGCAACCTACACAAGGGTACCAATCTTGCGGGAATCGACCCGCTTAGTGGCCAACTCACAGTTCTATTTCATCCTCGCCAGCACCAATGGACGGAGCATTTCGCGCAGCTAGGAGCCACGGTAGAAGGCTTGACGGACATCGGCCGAACCACGGTGGTCGTGCTCTCCATGAATGCGGAAGAATTGGTTGATTTTCGTGAGTCCATACGATTTTGGGAAACGTGAATCGCCATCGCTTCCGCCGCTTGCGATGAGTATCTCGTTACACGCGGGAAGGATCATCGGCGAGATCTTGGTTGCTTTGCCGACGACCGACTTGCGCACTTTTCTTGATGCAACGTCTATGCGGCACACGTCCCCTATTTACCGGCACCACAACCTTCGCAAGAAACCCCCTCGACAACACGGCTGGCAATACAGCATCACGGCGCTTTCCGTCACGACTTCCTCCGCCGGATGCACTGGCTCTCCCAGTACGATCCACATATTGCGATACTGCACCGGGTTGCCGTGGTTTTGAAAGTGAATCGGCAGCGGCTTGTTGGTTTCCGCTTGGCCGGCACCGGTCTTGGAGGTAATCTCCCGGTTGTCATGCACCGCCACGCCATTGTGCCAGAGTGTAATGCGAGCGTTGTCAGTCTTCTTGCCGTCAGCATCGAACTTAGCGGCGGTGAACCAGATATCGTAGGTCTGCCACACCAGCGGCGGCAAGGCCATGTTGATATCAGGTGGAGTTTGGCGATAGAGCGAGCCACATTCGTTAAAGACCCCATCCAGCCCAAACGAATCGAGAATCTGCACTTCGTAGCGCCGCTGGATATAGACACCGCTATTGCCCCGGCCTTGTCCTCGATCGCGCGGTTGATAGGGCGTTTTGAATTCCAAATGCAGGCGGAAATCCTGTACCGGCATTTTCGTCGTTGCGCCGATTTCAAGCAGGCCATCGGAACTTACTTTGGCATCGAGCAATTCATGCGGTGCGCCATCGAACAGCACCGTCGCGTCGTTAGGAGCGGACAAGCCCATCGTGGGACTAGTGCGAGAAATCTTTGTCAACCATCCCATCACCGGCCCGTCGATCATCTTCACTGTGGCGCGACTCGCCGAAAGGTAGAGCACGTGTTGCGGCCCTTTCAGTTCGATGACCTCGCCAGCGCGCTCGCCACTGAACTTCACTTTCTGTTTTCCGTCCCAGCCAGCGCCGGGAAGTCCCCCTTGGTAGAGCACGCCGTCGAACTTGCCATCTCCCAAGGCGATGATTTGCAAGCCAACATGGGGATCGGTCGAAAGCCCGCCGACAAATTCCCCTTGAATGGCATAGTCGGCATCCGCCTCCGCCACCGTGGTGACCGCTTTCGGCGCAGGAGCCAGTTCCGCGCCCGCGGCGGGAAATGCTAGCAGTCCCAAACACAGCAGCAAGGCAAAGTGGCAACGCATGGAGAGGCTCAAGGTGGGATGAAAAGGAGAGGGCCAAGTCGCGGAAGTTCCTTAGTTTGCTTGATCCAGGCGAAGGATGCAAGTTTTTTTAGGAACGTAACTGGCTTAATTCAATGGCTTTAGGACGAATTCGATGATGCCGGGGGATTTTTCCCAAAATCGCCCGAACCTTTAAGCCGACGAAGCGTCTATCTGTCGTATCCCCGACTTGGCCGGTTGTCTGGCATTGTTGACCGGGCTCGCAGCCCGCAAAACCTCGCCAGACGTGAAATCTTGCCGTACCTGGGTGGGGGAGGTATATTTAAGGGTCTCTTGTAAGGCCGCGCCTTCGTCAGGCAGGCCTCGTGGTTCACGCCACGCTTTACTGACGTTTTTCGTTTCTCTCTCAGACTGCGCCTGGAAGCGCAGGGGAGTCAACCATGCGTAATAGCATCAATGCATCGACCATCAACGTCATCGTGGATCGCCAAGATCGCGTTAACGTGGCCGGCATTATGACGCTGCGCGGGTCGCTACCCCTGCATCAATCCCCACGCGCGTCCTATTCCAGCGCCACTGTGGCAACCACCACTGCGGCATACGCACCGGCAGCGACCGCTACCGGGCCGGGGTCTAAATCCCCCGGCAAATTGTGTGTGCTCGGTGGTAAGCGACCTCAGCACCAGCCCCTTGTGGGCCAGCCCTTACCGGGCCAGATGCATCACGAGATGTCATCCGTGGTGATGAGTGAACGCTTGCCAAACAGTTGGCGCGCCTCGCGACGTTTTACATTCACGTCGCGTAGGTTTGCTGCCGCATAGGCCAGGCCGATTCGGTCCCGAAAACCTGAATCAGCTTCGTCTCTCGGCGAGCGAACTCAAGCGCCACTCGGCCAGGCTGTTGCTGGTACGTACCCGCAACTCCGTGCTCCTGGCCCGACGCCCACCCAGCGTCGCAGCGCGCACGACTTGGCTTCACGGCCAATTCCTGCTTGAGCAAGAGAGAGAAATATGACTACTTACACTTTGGAAGATGAAAAGCTGCGCGTTGTGGAACTCGTCCGGGCTGCTCAAGCAGGCGATCGCCAAGCCTTTGGTGAACTGTTCGAGCGGTACGAGCGGCATGTATTCGCGGTCGCGCTGCGGCGCTTGGGCGACTACAACGAAGCCCAAGAGCTCGTGCAAGATGTGTTCATCCAGGCGATGTTGAAAGTCGCGCAGCTCCGGACGCCTGAGGCATTCGGCGGCTGGTTGCGGTCGATCACCAATCGCATGGCGATCAATCGGGCGGTGCGGCGTGGTCCCGACTTCGCGACGGCGCCGGAAAACCTCGATGCCATCGGTGTCGAATCGGAAACGCCGCTGGATGCCGTGATCGATGACGAGCGTGACGAGCAACTGCAAGCTGGTCTCGACCAGTTGCGGGAACTCGATCGCAGCACGTTGATGGCGTTCTATGTGGACGGTCGGTCGTTGCTCGAAATGAGCGATGACTTCGCCGCGCCTGTCGGCACCATCAAGCGTCGGTTGCACGTCGCCCGCAAGCGGTTGGC